>NZ_JAAHIH010000002.1:1200000-1500000 GCF_010671925.1 Moorena sp. SIOASIH
TCTCTCACCATTAGTCCAGATAGCCAAACTCTAATTAGTAGCAGTAAAGACAAAACCATCAAGTTTTGGAATCTCAGGGATGCTAGGCTACAGAGGACGATCAAAGGGTTTACCAGAACCCCCAGTGCTCTAGTAATCAGTGCTGATGGTAAACGTCTCGCTGCCGCAACAGAAAGACAAATTAATATCTGGAATCTAGAAACTGGAGCACCACCTCGTACCTTGAAAGGACATACGGGTATAGTCAGATCAATAGCAATTAGTCCCGATGGCAAAATCCTAGTGAGTGGCTCTCCTGACAAGACCGTTATGGTGTGGGATGTCCTCACTGGCAAAAGTTTAGGCACCATTACCGATCATTCCGACTGGGTTACTGCTGTTGCCATTAGTCCCGATGGAAAACATTTGGTTAGTGCCAGTGGCGGGTCAGATCGTTCTATCAAGATTTGGGATTTGTCCACCCTAGAATTGCGGCAAACTATATCAAAACAACCTGGTCAGATTTCTGATATTGCCATTAGTGAAGATAGCAATATCCTAGTTGCTAGTGTTGATAAAACCGTCAAGTTGTGGGATATTAACAGTGGCGAAGAATTAGCTATTCTCGAAAGTCACTCCGCACCAATTCTATCCATTGCGATTAGTGCCGATGGCAAAACTATCGCTAGTGCTGGCAGTGATAAAACTATCAAGCTGTGGGATGTAGACAGTAGACAATTGCTGCGCACTCTCTCTGGACATGATGGCTGGGTTTGGTCAGTTGCTATTAGCCCAGATGGGAACACTATCGTTAGTGGTGGGGAGGATGGTACGATTAGAATTTGGTCGTTAGTCCTGAATCCGATTAGTCTTGAACAGGGAATCGGGAATTTAGAATTTAGAATTTAGAATTTAGAATTTAGAATTTGAAGAGTAAGCAGCAAGCTTGTCGGGTGGGCAAAAACAGTTTGGTTCCAATGAGTATTAATGATTATATGGCTTTGCCCACCCTACGTTAATTGGTATTTTTTTTCACTTGAGTCGAACAGACCAAGGTTTGATCACCTACGGAATCAGTCGATTGCGACAGTGCAATAGTTCTTATTTCTCCAAGTTCCATTCTCTAACAAGATACTGTGTTCGCGTAGCGGCTCGTACTGAGCATCGCATTTTTCCCATATCAGTCATCAGTATCAAGCCTTGAACAACCACTAACTCAATCTATTGCAGAGCGTGCAATAGTTTTTCTGTACTCCAGTTCCATTCATACCTAGCACTTTCTTCCCACCTCCCCACACTTACCCTATTTACAGCACTTATAGTATTTTACATTGCTGAAATGCAATAGTTTTTTAAAAAAACTTGCATTTTAAATAAAATTATGCTATATTAAACAGTATAGTAAACGCAATGGTTAAGCCGCCATGATGATTTCCACTGCACAAGCCGCCAATTTACTAGGTGTTTCCGCCACTCGCGTCCGTTACCTTCTGGGCAAAGGCAGAGTCAAAGGAGCCTATAAAGTGGGTAGAACTTGGGTGATTCCTCTGTTTGATGGCATGCCAGTGGTCACTCCCGGCACTCGCGGACCAAAGCGGAACTGGTCAAAGCGTACAAATTACACTCCTGCGGTGATTCACGTTAACCAGAAAGTGATTCGCCAAAATCTCAAGACCGGAGAGCGCAACCCTGTGATTACCGTAAAACGAGGGTCTAAAAACACTTATGGTCATACCGTGGAAGTCAATGGACCATGTAGAGTAATGTATCGTCCTGATAATCCCCTACATTGTGGAGCAAGGGTATGGATTGAGACTATCTCTGATTTTAAAGTGATCTGAAACGTCATATCTATCAGTTATCCGAACTTTCGGAGATGATATAAATTAAAAATTATCGATATCCTGGTTATCAATCAGCAAGCAATTTATCCATGCCCGTATCTAGCAGTGTGTGGACTAGTATTTGATTATTTGTTACTAGCAATAAACCGAATTTATAGTGAGTCAGTAATAGTTTAGATATTAACTGACCAATTCCTTGATAGTCTGATCAAGGATATAGCTTTTTGCGATTCCCCTAGCGCACTGGTTTTTAATCCCCGCTCCCCTCACAAAGGTTTAAAATTGGCTCAATTTTCGATATGCTAGAGCCATGGGGAAAAATTTGTGAATAATCGACCACCTTCTCAGGAAAAGACACCTTTATTAGACGCTCTGCGGGCATCAGCCCAGAAGCCCCATGCAGCCTTTTATGCACCAGGGCACAAACAAGGCAAGGGAATACCAGAGCCATTAGCGGATTTGCTAGGAAAATCAGTATTTAGGGCTGATTTGCCAGAATTACCCGAGTTAGATAATTTGTTTGCTCCAGAAGGGGTAATCCAAGAAGCCCAAGACCTAGCAGCAGCCGCCTTTGGTGCAAGCAAAACTTGGTTCCTAGTCAACGGTTCTACTTGTGGGGTGATGGCTGCTATAGTAGCCACCTGCTATACCGGGGAGAAAATCCTATTACCGCGTAATATCCACCAATCCGCGATCGCAGGATTAGTCTTGTGTGGTGCTATCCCCATCTTTATTAACCCCGAATACGACCCATCAACTGACTTGGTTTATAGCATAACCCCAACTGCAGTAAACCAAGCCCTGACTGAACATCCGGACACCAAAGCGGTGATGATGGTCTATCCAACCTATCAAGGAATCTGTGGTGACATAAAAGCGATCGCAAAAATAGTTCACCAACATAATATTCCCCTACTGGTGGATGAAGCCCATGGACCTCACTTTGCCTTCCATCCCGATTTACCCCTGGATGCCCTATCAGCTGGAGCCGATTTAACCGTACAATCAACTCATAAAGTACTCGGTGCCATGACACAGGCATCGATGTTGCACATTCAGGGCAATCGAATTGATGCTCAGCGCTTGAGTAAAGCATTACAGCTAGTTCAATCCACCAGTCCCAGTTATTTACTACTCGCTTCCCTAGATGCCGCACGACAACAAATGGCACTCCATGGAGAACGACTGATGAGTCGTACCTTGCAGCTAGCCCAGGATGCCAGAAGTAAAATCAGCCAAATTCCTGGATTATCAGTTTTAGAACTGATAAAACCCCTAAGATTCCAAGCCCTAGACCCAACTCGCTTAACCGTAAGAGTGACCCAATTAGGATTAAGCGGATTTGAAGCCGATGAAATTCTTCATCAACAGCTCGGTGTCACAGCGGAGTTACCCACACTTCACCACTTAACCTTTATCATTAGCCTAGGCAATACCCAAACCGATATTCAGCAACTTGTACAAGCTTTCACCAAAGTTGCCCAAAATCATGACAATTCCTCCACTAAGCAACCTGCCTTCTGTAACCTGCACCCTGCAACCTGTAACCTGCAACCCTTACTCTCCCCCCGTGAAGCCTTCTTTGCTGCCACCGAAACCCTACCGGTAACCGAAACCATCAACCGGATCAGTGCCGAATTAATCTGTCCCTATCCACCAGGAATACCAGCCCTAATGCCAGGAGAACAAATCAAATCAACTACTATTGAATACCTCCAAAAAATTCTAACCTTAGGTGGTCAAATTACCGGTTGTAGCGACCCCAGCCTCCAAACCATAAACGTGATTATTGACTAATTAGGTGAGGTACCTCGTCCTGGCTTAATGGGAATAGGGAGTAGGGAGTAGGGAGTAGGGAGTAGGGAGTAGGGAGTCGGGAGTCGGGAGTAGCGCTGCAAAGAGGTATTGGGGATTTCCCTTAATAGGAATAAAATTGAATGTACCTCATAAGTATGATCAAGGCTATAATCTTTGTAAATATTTATGGTTATTCTGGACAAAGGGATGCTAATTTGTAATAAAATTGAGCTCCTATTTATGATAAAAAATAAATTCTAAAACTATCAAAACTAGACACAGTAATCCTTTGATGCGATTAAACTTAAAAAAATAGCCTAACAGGTAACGAATCGCTGTATTTATAATACTATTTATGTGTTATATACCTGAAGTGGTTAGTTTAATAAATCAAAATAACTAAAGGAAAAAAAATACCCCGAAACCTAAATACCACAAATGTCATCCCCAATTTGGCCGTACATTACTCCTGGAATCCCAGATCACCTCTTTGAACGCCTACCCGGTATTCCCTTAAGTAAGCGAGAAGTCAGGCTGCTGATCATTTCTGCTCTACGACTAGGAAGCCAAGACCGGTTGTGGGACATCGGTGCTGGAACCGGTACCATTCCTGTAGAAATTGGACTACTGTGTCCCAAAAGTGAGATTATTGCCGTTGAACGGGATGAAGAAGTAGCCAACCTGATTCGACACAATTGCGATCGCTTTAATGTCACCAACGTAGAAGTCATCGAAGGTAACGCCCCAGAATGTCTCAAAGATCTACCATTGAAACCCCACCGAGTTTGCCTTGAAGGAGGACGACCAATCAAAACTCTACTCAAAGAAGTCTGGCCCTACCTACAATCTCCAGGGAGGATAGTAGCAACCACTAACAATCTAGAAGGACTCTATGCCATCTCAGAAGGCTTAGCAGAGTTACAGGCTCGCAATATCGAAGTCGTTCAGTCAGCCGTCAATCGCCTAGAGACACGGGGTAATTATCAAACATTTGCAGCAGTTAACCCCATTTTTATTCTTAGTGGAGAGAAGTTAGAGTAAGGAATAGACCCATTCAACAAAATTAACAATAATAATATAAATAACCTGTTCTTGTGTGAGAACAGGAGTGTCAAAAAAAAACGTCATATGCCCTGGTTACGGATTTTTAGTGGAATAGTTGCGATCGCCCTGGCGATGGGGATGATCTTACTTGGGGGATGGTATTTTACCATCGGCTTCTGTGTCATTGTCTATTTAGGCCAGTTAGAACTTTTTCAACTAGTAAAAGCAAAAGGGATGGTGCCAGCAACCAAAAGCACCATGTTTGTGTCTCAGCTACTACTAATTACAGCTACCATTTCACCAACCCTGACCGATGCCGTGTTTCCCATTGCTGGAACATTTATTTGCTTTTACTTACTCTTCCAACCCAAGATAGCAACCATTGCGGATATTGGGGCTTCCATATTGGGTTTACTCTATGGTGGTTATCTGCCCGGCTATTGGGTCCGTCTGCGAGTGGGTTTGACTGAAACGTCCTCCCTAGCTAGAGATGCTACAGTGGCCGCTACGAACCTACCCAGCAGTGGATACTGGTCTAATTTTTCGATTAATCTGAGTCACCTACCTGCTGGGTTAAGTACAACTCTCCTAGCATTTAGCTGTATTTGGGCAGCAGATATCGGAGCTTACACCTTCGGCAAATTTTTTGGTCGCACTCGCCTTTCTATGATCAGTCCTAAAAAAACTGTGGAAGGCGCTATATTTGGCCTTGTCAGTAGTATTGCTGTAGGAATAGTAGGAGCTTGGTATCTGAATTGGCCGTGCTGGCAGTTGAGTGGTATGATGCTCGGAGTAATCATTGGTGTAGCTAGCCTCTTAGGAGACTTAACTGAGTCCTTAATGAAACGGGATGCTGGTGTCAAGGATTCCGGGCAATTAATTCCTGGTCATGGTGGCATTTTAGACCGAACAGACAGCTATGTGTTCACTGCCCCTTTGGTGTATTATTTTGTCACTCTGTTACTACCACTGTTACCGAGTACCCTGTAGTCTGGTGTCAAGGTCAGAATTGGTTCGGTGTATTGATGGCAATACGCAATACATTGATGGCAATACCAAGTTGCGCTACCTTGACTTCGATTGTCAGTTGAGTAGACTAAAAATTTATAGCGGTTTCCAGCTCAGTAGAATACACGTTAGGCTCTGGGAAATTCCCACTGCAATCACCAGCTGTATTCGATCGGAATAAAAACCTGAAAACCGCTATAAAAGTGCATTCTGGATTGGGTAGACGGTAGAAACCACACATGAGCAGATGGGAGGAAATGGTGCTACATATCAATGCAACTTGGGATAACTATCATGTCCCGATTATAATTAATGTAGGCAAAGACAGAACCAGAAAACGGTTTTTCGGTTCAAACCCAGCTTGGTGCTAATGACTAATCAGTAATTAAGCTAATCACTAATTACGAATTAAGCTAATCACTAATTACGATACTAATTAATTAAGATGATTAGTGAGATGATTAGTGAGATGATTAGTGAGATGATTAGTTACTAGTGTGATTGTTTAGTTCGATTAGAGCCGAATGAGCTACTTCTAGGCTTAGGCGGACTTGTTGGATAGAAGACAAAGAGTGCCACTGTTCAGATTTAACTGAACCACTGACATTCATGGAGTCTGAGCTACTGCGCATGGCGTAAGCCCACGGACGAGCTAACACCAATAGATCGTCTTCTGTCCAGTTTTGTAACAATGGCTTGACACAAAGCACAAGTTGCTCTGCTAAGGACAAGTTCTTGTGGACAACCTCCTGAGCTTTCGAAGCGATCGCTTCGAGCCATTCTGAAGGCATGCAAGAAGCACATCCGCTAGCTAAAGCTGCCTTCAACGAGTCAATGGTAGATTCGATGTTGGATTCGATGGTTGATTCGATGCTGGATTCGAGCGGTAATTCCCAACACTGATTTAGTCGCTGAAAAAAGGCAAGAGATTCCTGAGCAATTTCCTGGTGATCTTGGATTTCGTCCAGGGAAAAACCTGCTTCTAGCTCAGCAAAATAAGCTTCTGCTTCTGGATGAGTTGGATCCCAAGGATAAAACTCCTCTTCTGGCTGTAATAGTAATTCTAGTAGTTCTTCTTGGATTTGAACCGAAGTATCCTCAAAATATGATTGTTGATGTTCTTGATGTTGAATAGCTTGGCTGTTCATAATGCCCCTCCTGTTTGGGTTAGTAGATGAAACCTGACATAAAATAGCTACATCAATTTTTGAGGAAGTTCCGCAACAGCTGAAAAAATAATCTGGACTTCTCAGTTTTGTTTAATTCCCATGGCAACACCACTTTCCAACTCAACTTATGTGTGATATATGTGAGCTATTCAGAGAAGCTCTTAGGTATACAGCCACTAGTTGCCATTTGACTCTAAGCAGTGTTTAGCGTGAAACTTCCATTGGTAACAGCATAGTTAACAGCATAAGCTGCACTTTATCCTCGGCACGAGGATAGTCCGACTCAAGATTCTGGGTAGTCAATAATAAACTCGAAGATCTGACCACGAGGACCACCAAACTTAAGCTGAATACCAGACCTTAGCTTAACTTCCTGATGATGAACAGTTTTCCAACCATTATCGATTAATATTCTCGTCCCATTACGAGAAAAATCCTTCAAGAAGTAAGTTGGATCCGAGCCTTGGTCAGTGAAAGCATCACGGCAGATAATTTCAGCATGTTGCTTACTAACACAAACTTCGGGAATCACCAAATCGTTGTGAGATTGTAGGCGTCCCACTCGCATCACTCCACCTCGAATCGGCCAGACCTGATCGGTTTTTCCAATCGAACGCAAAGATGCCGTTGGGGGCGGACTTTCAACCCAGCTTGAGGTGATGGTGGGCAGTTCTGTAATTCCTTCTCCCACCGGTTGGATTAATTCCCCTTCAAACTGAGGATGCATATAAAGGATAGGCAAGGTCCAGGCTGGTTGGTTGAACTTGTAAAGGGTCAACAGGTGCTGTCTGGCTACAGCTACAGCATGGTCTATGGGCATCCGCTCCGCCAAGGCTTGGGCGAATGCTTTAATAAAACTTAGAGCTTCTTGGTCAGCAATGGAGTCCCGCATCCCTAAAACAGCTGGAACACCGTGGTGAATGAGCACCTCAGCTAAACTACTACGGGGAATGGTTTGGGAATTCACTTGGTCAGGTTTGGCACTCCAACAGGCATTGAATACAGCTAAGGTAACCTGGGTGCGAACCAGAACCTGAGCCAATTCCGTACCACTAATTTTCGCATCCGAGCGTAAAAATAGCAAACCTCCGTCTGGTGCGCTTTCACCATGACCGGCATAGAAGAGGATGTTATAGGCACCGGTTTCCAGTGCTTTAATCAGTTCGGCTGGTGTCGGTTGTATGAGTTTTGAGACGTTGCAGGTAACTGGTGGAACGGATTGGTTCCTAGAAGTTTGAGCGGCTCTACCAGCTTGAAGGGCATTTACCAAGGTAGCCGCTTCTTTTTCCAGCTTCAAATTGGTAGTCGAACCATTAAATTTTTGAACCTTCTCTCCTAGAACTAACAAAATATTGAGAGCCTGGTGGGAGCCCGGGGGTTCGAGGGCGTCTACATCACTAGTGGTGCGGCTAAACAGGATTTGCTGAGAGAGGGAAATTGCCTGTTTACCCGCCATGGGTTGCATAATTTCCCAGGGGAGGGGAATGAAATCTGGAGCCCGAAGTTCCAAGCGCAAGCGAAGGGGTTTATTTTGTCCCAAGGCAATGCCTTGACTTCTTTCGAGGGCATTGCGAATTGAGCCTTGAAACAGCCACTGCCAGAGGTCAATGCCCAAACCTTGCATCAAACGACCACTATAGCTAATCTCCGGACCTGTAGCACCGTTTTGATTCTCTGAGGGCAAAGTGGTGGGATACTGGTTGTGATGAGCACTAATCGGCACATGGTTTGAAAATGGGGAAAACATTTCCTGCCAAGCCAGCCAGGACTGAGTCATGTATTCAGACCAAGTAGAATCATGATGAACCATACCCCCTGGGTAAGGAGCTTTCAGCACCCAGATAGCCAGGTTTTCTCTGCCAGCGGCAGATAGACGAGCGATCGCTAAACTGAGGCAAGGATTTTCGATACCAGACATTAAAGGTTCATCATTATAGGGAATATACCGATGTTTTGATCAGTCTATCGATTCTTGGGTGGTATTGGTGCTATCAATAATGAGGAATTGGTCATTAGTAGGACATCATTAGTTTCCAGTTCTGAGTTGAGGAGTTGAGTGGTTAGTCAGAATCAATGGTGATCTAAAAATTAAAAGCGATCAGCTAATAACTAATTTCTCAAGACTTAGGGAGATTCAGTAGGTCTAGGGGTACTAGACGGAGGCGTCTTTGTCTGACATTGACTGGCGTGTGTTGGGGTTGGTGTAAAATCACGATCCATCATAGGTAAAATCTCCTTTTCTCTTATCCACCCAAACTCTCCCTGTGATACCAAGGTAGCAGAGGGTTCAGTCTGCTTAGAGTTTAATGGTACTGAGGATGATCCAACTTTGGGGGAGCTAGACATTTGATCCGATGGAATATCCGATGGAATATCAGTTTTGTTGGTTCCGGGTGAGCAAACTCTTAATTTAATCCACCAAGTCTCTTCCTGAGGATACCTTTTTCTGGCAATAACCTGCAAAATGCTACCAGCAGGAACTCTCCCAAGGATTGATTGCTTTTCAGGGTTAACCAAAAGTTGTACAGTTTGACCCACTGTTCTAATAATATCTTGGTTTTTAATTAAGGTAGCTGGCTTAGGAGGGGTCCCGGAGTCAGGGGTTTGTGGTGGGAGAGGTTTAGTTTCTGGACTCTGTGTAGGGGTTTTAGAACGGGTTATTTCTTGCTCCTTACCGAGACTCAAAACCCCACTCAGGAAGCGATTTATCTGTCCACTCGCCTTTGGACTCAACACTGGACTCAACAGATAAACGACTACCCCCCCTAACACCAACAGCACGAATATGCCCAACAAAAGTCTCCCAGTCTTCTCAGGAGAGGTTGAAGCTGAATAATTAGGATTTTGGTCACCAGAGGCGTCCCCCTCTTCCATGAGGTTAAGTGTGAGCAACGCTGTTTTTTGTTCATCAGTAGAAGCGGGTTGCTGATCACTCTTAACGTTTAACATTAGAGTCTTGTTGGTCTCGAGAGTGGGAAGGGATTCTAGCTGTGGCGGTGATAGTTGGATTGGCAAGGAAGGCTGGCTTGGTGTGACTTGACAGTAAATCAACGCCACCGTGACATTGTCGTGTCCGTTTTTGGTATTAGCAAGCTCAATGATTCGTTCTGCTGCTTTCTTCAAATCAATTTGACCGTCGAGAATGGGCAGGATTTCTGTTTGCCAGTACTGCTCGACTCGGTCATTGTCACTAAGACCATCAGAACACAGCAGAAAAACACAATCTTCATCCAACACCAAGCGCTGTACAGTCGGGTGCAGTGTGGTTGATGAACCCATGCCTAAAGCCTGCACTAGGGCACCAGATGTTGGTTGTTGTAGAGCATGTCGGTAAAGGGTATATCCAAGCCGCACCTCTCGAGACGCTAAATCATCATCTAGAGTAACTTGGTGACAACCATGGCGACTCACCCAATAGATTCTGCTATCCCCGACATGGGTAATGTATATTTCATGGGCATGGGTTCTAGCCATGACCAAGGTTGTTCCCATACGCTGCCGATCAAATCGGTTCTCATGATCATTGCGTTGGCTAATGGAGTCATTGGCAGCACAGACAGCTTTTTCCAATTCCAGGGTTAGAGTGGTTGGGTTCCACACCTTCAGTTTAGCTGGCAGTTGTTTGAGCTGTTGTCGGAGAGTGTCAATCGCCAGTTGGGAGGCAATTTCACCACCTGCTTGTCCACCAATGCCATCGCAAACCATTGCCAAAGCTTCCTTACCTCTTGAAGAGCTAATTAGCTTACCACTAGGAGGGTAGCAAGCGTCTTCATTGTGGCTACGACCCGGACCGGTATCGGTACGAGTGAGAGTCTTATAGGTTCTAGATTGCAATCGACGGCATTCAAACAACCCTTTCGCCAGTAATGCTAACAGCTGCTCTGATGTCTGTATCTGTCCTTTTGTCAGTTGGGAACAGAGTTGTTGGCAAAACTCTCTAATAACAGGGGAAGCCCCCTCAATCAGTTGTGACCACAGCTGACCCAGCTGTTTTAATGTTGGTGCTGGCGTTTGATCAGGTGGCAATTCCAACAACCTTAGCAAGGCTCCTTCCACCCGCACCAGGTTTGATTTCAGTAAGCTAGACGCTACCCCTTCTCGGCTCAAAGGTTGCCACAGTGAAGCCCATTGCTGCAGCCAGTTGAGTTGGCGTACTGGTGAGGCATCTTTCCAGACGCTAGTGAGTTCTGGTGACAGTTGTCCAAGAGTATTAATGTTCCCTGTTGCCTGAATTGGTACTCCTTCGAGTAACCAAATCTCTTTATTATACCTTGGCTGAGGTGTTAGCAGACCATACACTTGAGGCAGGTGTAATCCATAGGAAACCAGTCTCAAGTATGGGGTTATGGTTTGAGGAATCTCTAGTGGGGTCTCTGGTGGTACTGCTGGTTGAGTATCTAAAAGAACACGAGAATGAATCAGGAGGTAGCGCTTAGCAATAACTTCTCCCGGTTGAGCGGCTTTTATGCCTGACCCAATAGCCCACAAGTATCGTCTGAGCAGCGGCGTGCGACATTTTTGGCAGAACTTGTTGGTCTGGGGATTGGGAGCCTGACATTGATGGTTTGGGCAGTGGAGCGTTGCCGCCGGATTGTCCATGAAACTCTTTGCTGCTAAAGATAGCCTGATGGAACCGGGTTAACATTAGCACAGCTTTCTTTGAAGGAGTGATGTGCCAACAAAGGAAGTGCCAAAATCAGCCCATTGATTACAGATTGTAGCGCTTGACTTACGGGCTGGTTAATGATTTACTTCTATAATGAATAAATTCCCCTGAAACATTCTAGGCAGCAATGATTACCCTATGGTCTATGGGGAAGGTCAGCATTAAGTTTTATGTATTAATCATTGCGCAATATTGACTGGTTCCCCTCACTCATAGCACTAATCTTGATTAGCTCAGGCCAGATCAGCAAAAAGTACGTCCACCAAAGCAGAATTGGCATAGCAACGAGTAGTGTTATCCAGAGGGTTTTGAAAACTACCCAGATACTTAAGATGATGCCCCCTCCGGTCAATAGGATTGACCAGGGTTGGCACCACCAAGGCTTATAACTCCAAGGATTGAATTTTTTTTCTGTAGACAAGATTAGTCTTTTAAGCTACCACGACTTACTTCTTTGCACTAAGCAAGGGATTGATTAAAAGCATGAGAACCTCAAGTAAACCAGCTACAGTTTGGCGGGGGATGAAGGCAGACAGGCGCTTGAGTTATTAGCTCCCGTCGTGACTTGGTTTGAAAGTAGCTTGTCAGCCTATCTCCTACTGCCTAATTCTCAGGTTCTACTTGGGGCAATCCCATACTGTAATTAATCACTCGGCTTTCCGTATTGTAGCTAATTTGTCCATTTTGCAAAAGTGATCGCACAAGGTGTTCTAGGTCAGAACCGATACGACGGAGGTTGTATTCGGTCAAATCAAATCCGCTGTAGGATTCAACCAACTCATCGAACTTCCGGTAAACCTGCTGTAGAGCGTCTTCATTCCAATTGAATTCGTTATCGGGGTCAATGTCTAAGGTTAAGACGTTATCGCTCCCGACTAGTTCGTTATTTTTTACCTCTGCTGTATAGATTCGGACGTGACGAGTGGTGGACTTTAACAGCATCTAGAAACCTCCTGCTCACAGCCTTTATTTTTTCATCTTTTCAGGCACTAGTCAATGCTGACCATTTGAATTACCCACAAACCAATCAAAGATTTGGGGTTAAGGGCTTCGAGTTTGAGCAGCCGTTGCTTCTAGTTCTGTACAAGTCCAGGACTTAGGCAAATACACCAGATATAGCGCCTAACCCTTCAAGGGCTCGTACAAAAAATCTCTTCTAAATAAGCAAATCAGCGGTCCTGACCTCGGCGGCTATACGCTATATATAGCGTATTTTTTAATTTCGTCAGTCTTGAAGGAGATCATGGTCTGACAAGCACGTGCATGAGATTTGACAGACATTACCAAAAAGTTACTTACTCTCATAGTAAGTTTCCCTACAACCGTAGACAGCAGTCCGCTTGACCTGTTTCCGCCGTGCGGGCCATTGGCGCTACTCGATGTGATCGATATATATCATTTATCAATTTGGTGAGGTACAAATTACTGGGGAGTCGGGAGCGGTGCGACCCGTGGCGAATTAAATTCGACGACTATAAGCGCAAGCCCTGGTATTATGGAGTCTGGAGTCGGTTTAATAAGAGTTTATGGAGTATGCTTTTCCGGGACTGGTAGGGGGAATAAAAAAAAACTGTGTACCTCATGATTATGATAATTAATAGAGCCACCTGGGTTTTAGCAGCGGTCTCCACGGGGGAAGAAAAATGAACAATACATGCACTAATAGCAGATCCTGATACTCTAAAGGGAAAAACTATATTAAGTAAAGTCAAACACACTAATCCAATGTCATAGCTTAAAAAAATGTCTGGTACCATGGAAGATATTGCTAGACAAGCCCACCAGGGTAGCGTGGTGGCAATTATTCAAACACTCAATGAACGATTAGCCGATTTTGGGGTGAGAACTAGAGCCATTCTGGCTGATGGTGTATTGCAAGTTTTGTGTGAAGCAGCAAAACCAGAACAGCTGGAACAATCGATTCTAGTCAGTCAAATCCAGGAAATTCTGGAAGAAATTTCACCGCGTAACATTCGTCGTGTCAGGATCAACAGCCGCATCGTGCGAGAGGAACAATTACTCTGGTTAGAAGAAATTAGCCGTGACCCAGACAATCAGCTGTTGTGGTACGAAGACATAACCCTTACTAGGCCAAATTTCTTCAAGCAACTGGTTCAAACCCTCAACAATCGCCAAAACCTACCAAGCCAGCAACTGGCTCTAACACCAGGATTTTCCCGTCAAATCGGCCAAAAAAAACTACCGATTCAGCAACTGGTCTTACCGCCAGCTTCTTACGGTCAACTACGTAAAAAAGGTCGATTGCGGCAGGGTGTTGTGATTGGGTTAGGTTTGGGTTTACTCCTGATCCTAGTAGGTTGGTTACTGAATGATTGGTTTGGGAGGGAAATCAAATCCCATTACCCAACTCAAGCCGACCATTCGGCAACAGACCCAGCCAATTCTTATTCATCGGGATCTTCTAGTCAACCACCGGACCCCTTTACTGAAGCAATGCGCCTAGCTCAAGAAGCAGCCGCAGCAGGTCAAAGTGTCGAAACCTCAGCTCAATGGTTAGATGTGGCAGCTAAGTGGGAACGGGCATCAAATCTAATGGAGACGGTAAAACCTGATGACCAACGCTACCAAATAGCTCGTTATCGGGTTATACTTTATCGAAAAAACAGTGAGGAAGCTCAAAAACAAGCTAGAAAGAAGCGCTCCTAGTGGTGTTGAATCGAAGTTTTCAATCAGTTTTGTTAACAAAACCCTATAAAAAGGTGCTCAAGGTGTTTAAGGTGTTCAAAGTTAATCGATTTCAATCCCAGGGGAGATATCTGGAGTTTCTCAATTCTCTCCTGGGTTTCCAGGTACTAGTAGTTTACCCAACTCAGAGGCGCGCCTTTTGGGATTTTTACGCTCTGTGCCTTAGCTCGAAACTCCAACAAGCCCTCACCCAGTCTACCGATCAGAATTAATTGGGTCAACGAATCTCGAGCAGTAACCATTTTGAGATCGCGGTGCGACCCGTGGCGAATTTAATTCGACGACTATAAACGCACCGGGAGCGAGTTTAACTCAACTGTGACGATTACATGATTTAGTTGTGCCACCGACCCAAAGCTTCTCCTCTAACCAGAGTGATGATTGAACGGGTGTGTAGGTCGGTTGTCGTAAAAAACTCCAATCTCTTGATCAAAAGCACTCTGATGCCGGGAACACTAATCCTAGCGAGATTACTGTTTTAACAGTTGCTCTAGTCAAGACCAGTATTCACAAGTTGTGCAACAAGCATAATGGATGCAGAAAGCGCGATTTTTGCCCCAAGAGTAAATTCCATCAAGTCCCGTCTCTCAGGTACATCATTTGAACCAACCTTTAGCCAGGAACATCACGGTTCACTCATGCCTTACCCGACAGAGTTAGCTCAGATCGGGCAACAAATTGCTAAGACGATACTAAATACCTCAGAAACACAAACTCTGTTGGCGATGCTCGCCCAGGCTATAGGAGAGAGTTTTCAGGTGGATAGCTGTTTAATTGGGGCGCTGGCTAACCCTAGCACTACGCCCCAACTAGCCTGGTGGCGTGCTGATCAACACCTTGACCCAGAACACCGATACTACAAAAATCCAGTGCAACTGCTGGAACTCTTAACGACAGAGGATGACTTAGGCAGTGACTCAGTACTGGCAATTTCAGATTGGCAAACATCCGATGCTTGGTCTAACTTAGATTTGGGTGAGGAAGTGCTATCTGCCAGGGCAATACTGAAGACCTCCACAAAGTTTCAGTCTGTAGTCAACGGGGTAATTGTTTTAGGAAAAGCCCAGCCTTACCAATGGACAAAGACAGAGCAAGAACAGTTAATTGTTGTTTCCCAATGGGTATCGGTAGCAATTTCTCAAGTTCAGCTAACCCACCAAGTGAAGGCGGCTACTCGAGACCAAACTCTGCTCAACCAATTGAGTCAAGTGATGCATAGCTCTCTCAATCTCCTGGAGATTTTCCAGATAGCTACCACGGCTGTTGCTGAAGCACTTCAGGTGTCACGGGCACTACTGCTACTCTTAGATGAAACGAATCCCCTCTGTTGCACTCTACCAGGAAAGCATTCACCAAAACATGATCTGACAGTGGTTTGTGAATGGTTAAAGGAAACCTCTACTACTGATCTATTTTCAACAGGGGATGCACTGTTAAATAAATCCTTCCCAGTTTCTGAGTGTTCTTGGTACCAACAGGCTCTCAAGCAAGCCCCTGAACCGATAGTCATTACCGATAGAGCAGATCACCCGATTGGTAAAGCTAACCACCAGAGCATCTCACTCCTAGATCAGGTCCTATTGCCAGGGTTACTGATCTGTCCTCTGGTTGGGGCAGATAATCATGGTTTGCTATCCGTTAAGGTTTTGGGGTTCTTGGTCTTGCAAAATACTCAACCTCGCCCTTGGCTAGAGAATGAAATGAACTTGGTCAAGTGGGTCAGTACACAAGTTAGTAGCACTATTATCCAAAATCAGACTCTCCAGCAAGTACAATCCCTTGTTGAAGAACGCACGGCTCAGTTACAACATAGTCTGAAAGTTCAGGCAGAGTTATACGAAAGAACTCGCCAGCAAATGGGTCAGTTAAAGGAATTAAATCGGCTCAAAGAAGAATTTCTCAGTAGCATGAATCATGAGTTGCGGACACCTTTGACTGCAATGAGTCTAGCGATTCGGATGTTACGTCAACCCAAACTTGATCTTGAGCGTCGTGCCAAATATCTAGAAATCCTTGAGCAACAGTGTAATCAAGAAATTGAGCTAATTAACGACCTGTTGAGTCTACAGCAGCTGGAATCTGACCAGTCCCAACTGCACTTGCAAAGAATTGACCTGATGCCGATGATTAAGCACTTGGCTAAATCCTTTGAGTACAAATGGGCGCAGAAAGGCTTAAGCTTAACAATCAATAGTTCACTACCATCGCTGTTTATCAACACCGACGCTGAAAGCCTTAACCGTATCTTGCTGGAACTTTTAACCAATGCTGGCAAGTATTCTCACCCAAATACTACAGTAGTGATTGAGGTAACTGAGCAAATCCAGCAATCGGTGAAGCAGATTGTAATGAGTTTGAGCAATATTGGTCAGGGGATCTCTCCAGAAGACCTCAAGCATATTTTTGATAAATTCCATCGCGGTCAGGGGATGACCCAAAGGGCAGTTCAGGGTACTGGTTTGGGTCTAGCGCTAGTAAAATGCTTAGTGCAGCATCTCAATGGGACGGTAGATGTCTCCACTGGCCCGTCTGACACTCCTCGCACGTCCCGGGTATCTTTCACAATTACTCTGCCCCAGGTTCAATCTTTTATTTGACACTCCCCGGCCTGTTCGCGTAGCGTCGGGCAAAGCCCGAAAGGCACGAGGATTCCTTTATCAACGAGCCGCCGTAAACCGCCGAGTTCCAATCTTTGACGCCGCCAAAAACAGGACAATACTCAACCAAAAATCCGTGAAAACACCAAATTCCCAGTTAATTCACGACAGACCTAGAGGGCAGTTCTCGCATGGGGCGTTCGAGTACTTGCTGGAAGTGCCTTAAAAGTCCGTTTCCCTTCCTTTTCCTCAGGTTCCGGTGTGCCCCACCGTACCTTGTTTAATCTCAAAAGTGAAACTTCAACGGTTCACACGCCAACGGTTAATTGACGGTTGGGTTTTTAAAGAGGACTTTCCCTACCCTCTAGGCATTACTTCTTTGTGGTCGTTCGCGCAGCGTCGGCTACGCCGAATCAGTTACGGGTCTCTCTCCCGGCTGAGCCAACGGTTTTTCAGCCTGTACCTATCTTAATTATACATCGGCTTTGACGATTATTCCAGAAAAGTCGTCCTAGAAGGACGAGGCTTTAAACCCAAGATTTTTGGTAAAACTTAGTCATTAGTAACTAAGAAGGCAAAACTAATGACTAATAGCTTGGAAGACTAACTGGGAAGAATAGGTATTAAAGCGGATATGATCTGATTTATACTCCCGGATTGGATAGGAGTAACTATGAATAGCTGAGTATGCTCACAACTGATGCGTCCAAGCCACCACGTTGGCAACAACCTAACTATTCCCCCCTGGCTCGCCAGATCGATATTTTTACTGCGGCAGCGCAGTTTATGGTTTATTTATGGTGGGACAAGGTATCGGCTAATAATTCCCCCAAGCAAAGAAATCGTCGAGCCCAGTGGTTAGTTAGAAAGCTCTTAGATTTAGGTCCAACGTTCATCAAGATTGGGCAAGCACTATCCACACGCCCTGATTTACTTAGCTTAGAATATGTGAATGCCTTGGCGCAATTACAAGACCGGATCCCAGAATTTAGTGTAACCGATGCTATAACTCTAATTGAATCAGAACTGGGTCACGATATTCATGGTTTGTATCGGGATTTTGAGCATTTTCCTCTAGCCGCTGCCAGTTTGGGACAAGTTCATAAAGCCCGACTGCACACCGGCGAAGATGTAGTCGTTAAGGTTCAGCGTCCTGGCTTAGAAAAGCTATTTAACCTAGATTTTGAGATTATCCATCGATTGATTCGTTTTGTCAATCGATTTGTTCCGGGAACCAGAAAATATGATTTGGATTCCATAACCCATGAGTTTTTTAACCTGCTCTATCAAGAAATTGACTACATCCATGAAGGGAAGAATGCTGAGAGTTTTCGTCAAAATTTCAGCAATCATCCTCGCATTAGTGTCCCGAAAGTCTACTGGCGATATACAACTAAAAAAGTTTTGACTATGGAGTATATGCCGGGGATTAAAATTGATGACCGTCAGACCCTGGAATCCCTCGGCATAAATCCTCAAGAAATTATTCAGCTGGGAATTTGTTGCTACCTCAAGCAGTTATTACAAGATGGCTTTTTTCAGTCTGACCCCCATCCTGGCAATATGGCAGTCTCTCCGGAGGGCAGTCTGATTTTTTATGACTTTGGCACAATGCTGGAGGTCAAGTCCATGACTAAAGACCAAATGCTCCAGACTTTTTTTGCTGTACTGCGTAAGGACACTGATCAGGTCGTTAATAGTTTAACTTACATGGGGTTAATTGAACCCATGTCAGATCTCAAGCCAGTCAAGCGATTAGTTGCTTTTCTACTGGAAAAATTTACCGAAAAGCCCATAGAATTACAGGCTTTTGAGGAAATCAGTAGCGAACTTTACTTAATGTTTGAGCAGCAACCTTTTCGCCTACCAGCACAACTGACGTTTATTTTAAAGTCACTAACAACTCTTGATGGGATCGCTCGTGCCCTAGATCCCCAGTATAATTTGTTAGCTGCTACTGAGCCTTTTGTTAAAAGCCTGGCTGTTTTCCAAGGGCGGGGGAATATAGTGGGGCAACTAGCCAAACAAGCTAGGGATTTTCTGAAATATAACTTACATAAGCCTAGCGCTACCGAACTACTAATTCGACGCTTAGAAGAGCGGCTCGAGCTGGGGGAGTTACAATTGCATGTGCGTTCTGTAGAAAGCGATCGCACTCTCAAGCAGATCACGCTTGCTCTGAAAAGCCTAATTTATGCTTGTTTAACTGGATTCACTCTGGTAGCTGGTACTATTTTCCTGTCAGGTCCTCATACTGGATGGGCGATAGCCGCCTTTGCCTTTTCCGGATTCTGGTTTTTGATTTTGCTGCGTTCTCTGATTAACTTAGCCATTAGAGAAAGACTTGATAAGTTAGCCCAAAGGTAGGCAATCTGATCGCAAATCGCCTACCTTTAATTCTTGTATGTAAGCATTCATCCGTCAGCCGTCAGCCGTCAGCAGACTTAACTCAGATTAAACCAATGCTTACCTCTTTTATTAAAAAGCTGATAGCTGATAGCTGAGTGCTTACTCTTGTATTTTTCGCTTCTTTAGATACCCCCAAGGGAATTCGAATCCCTGTCGCCTCCGTGAAAGGGAGGTGTCCTAGGCCTCTAGACGATGGGGGCTTATTGATTTCACTTTTACAATAATAGTGGATATTTTGGTTTGTGTCAAGTGTTTGATCAGGAAAATTTTTTCCAGTCCCCTTACTTGATACTATTGCGCAACTGCTCTAGGCGCTGCTGAGCCTTGGCATCCAAGGAATTGACTAAAAAACGACCACTAGAGGATTTCTGTGGTCGATATTTGCGGCGGGTTCGACGAGCTGTGAATTCAACATCGCTGAGCAACTGCTGGGAAGACATGCATTGAGCACCATACCCCACAACTGTCAATTGCTCTGCCCGATCTGAGGTAGCGACGATCAGACGTTTAGTGGGTTTAACAAGATTGGTTCTATAGGAGGCGCAAAATTTTTCGATGTAAGTGTCTGCTGTCTCCCCGAAATCGGTGTAGTAAACCGATAAGTGATTAGTTATCACCTCACGACTGTTAGGGGTATTGAGTGAGTGAGCATCAAAGACAATCTCAGTGTCATAGCCGACAAAGGCACTGTAATTGGCTAGGGTCTCAATTAACTCTTGGCGAGAACTCATGAGACCATCACGATCACGGGTATTTTTCAGGAAAGACCAAGAGCCAATGACGTTATAGCCATCAACTAGTAAAATAGCCAGCGGTGAAGAACAGGACATTTTTCATGGTATTATACTGTTTACCGTCCGTATGGACTACATATTAGCAACAATTTTAACATTTCTTTATATTAGTATAAATTGTACTTGAGAAAAAGGCAAAAGGATTGAGCAAAAATGACACTCAACCCTTAACTATTAACACATATCATTTTATAGTCACAACATTAAGTATTATAATTAACGCTTAGCAGTTAACAGTTAGCCGATTACAAACCCTACGACTTTCTGGAAACTTCCCGAGAATCAGTGATTATGACTTACCAGTCTTTGCTTCAGGCGTTCCGGTTCACCTTGGTCAATGACCCGACCCTGGTCTAACAAAAATGCTCCATCACAATAATCCAGCTCATCCAAGCGGTGGGTAACCCAAATGGCTGTCAATCCTCGACTTTTGACTAAATTTCGCACTTGTGACACTAAATCCATCTGGGTATCTGGATCCAGTAGGGCAGTGGGTTCATCTAACAATAAAATCTCGCACTGTCTTGCGATCGCACCAGCGATCGCAATTCGCTGCTTCTGACCACCGCTGAGGGCATAGATCGGTCGTCGCTCTAGCTCTAGTAAATTCACCGCAGCTAGAGCCTCTTTTACCCGGGCTTGAACTTGAGCCATGGACAGTTTTTCGGCTACCAGTCCAAAGGCTACATCGGCACCTACGGTAGGCATCACTAGCTGATGATCAGGATTCTGGAAAACAAAACCTGCTGAACCGGCTAGGTAAATGTCACCGGATTGGGGGGACAATAAACCAGCCAGTAATCTAAGTAAGGTTGATTTACCACTGCCATTGGTTCCCAAGAGCATCCAAAATTCCCCCTTAGGGACTTCCAGGGAGCAAGATTGCAAAACTGTCCCCCCTTTAGGCCAGTTGAAGCCAACCTCTCTTACTTGAATTGCTGGTTGATTCATTAATATATCTTGCTCCATGAATTTATTCAGCCATGGCAAAGAAGCCGGGAGTACGTCCTGAGCCTGTGGCTCCAGATTTCTGAGAAATCATTGCTGCACTGATCTGATCGCTGAGAACGCCAATTTTCTTCTCTGGCTGGTGATCGCAGCTGAGTTCTAACAACTTAGGATGCCCAGAGCGCATGGCTGTCAAAATTTCCTGGTAGGTCGCTTGCGCCTCTTCTTCTGACTTACGTTGCACAGACAGTGGCATGGGTGTATTCCTTAGAATCAAGTCAATGGTGAACATGGAGTATCAAGCTGTAGCGCGTTCTATTAATGTACTTCTTCTTATCTTAGACCCCAGCCCAAACCGGCGTAAGAGCGGTATCTTGGGTGCAGTTATTACATAATTTTTTTTGAGGGGGTAGCAAAATTAAGAATTATGACATATTATGATAGTTATATTAGACGAACTTTACTTTTCTTTACTTAGACTCCCTTTAATAAAGAAAGTAAATCGGCTTACCGTACTTATATATATCTGGAGATCCTTGCTATGACAGTAGCAGTAGGACGCGCCCCCAGCACCAGAGGATGGTTTGACATCCTCGACGACTGGCTCAAGCGCGATCGCTTTGTATTCGTTGGCTGGTCCGGCATTCTGTTGTTCCCCTGTGCCTACATGGCTTTGGGGGGCTGGCTAACTGGCACTACCTTTGTCACCTCTTGGTACACCCACGGCTTAGCGTCTTCCTACCTCGAAGGCTGCAACTTCCTGACCGTAGCAGTATCCTCTCCTCCCAACAGCCTGGGACACTCCCTGCTGCTGTTGTGGGGACCAGAAGCTCAAGGAGACTTGACCCGCTGGTTCCAACTAGGAGGGTTGTGGAGCTTTGTGGCATTCCACGGAGCGTTTGGTCTAATTGGGTTCATGCTGCGGCAATTTGAAATTGCGCGTCTAGTAGGCATCAGACCCTACAACGCGATCGCATTCAGTGCGCCGATTGCAGTATTTGTCAGCGTGTTCCTGATGTACCCGTTGGGACAGTCCAGCTGGTTCTTTGCTCCCAGCTTCGGAGTAGCGGGTATCTTCCGTTTCATCCTGTTCCTGCAAGGCTTCCACAACTGGACACTGAATCCCTTCCATATGATGGGCGTAGCCGGGGTACTAGGTGGTGCTCTGCTGTGTGCCATTCATGGGGCAACGGTGGAAAATACCCTGTTCCAGGATGGGGACAAAGCCAACACCTTCCGGGCGTTCAACCCGACCCAAGCGGAAGAGACCTACTCAATGGTCACCGCTAACCGCTTCTGGTCTCAAATCTTCGGGATTGCCTTCTCCAACAAGCGCTGGTTACACTTCTTCATGTTGTTTGTGCCAGTAACAGGCTTGTGGATGAGTGCAGTGGGAATTGTAGGTTTAGCATTGAACCTGCGAGCCTATGACTTCGTGTCCCAGGAAATCCGAGCAGCAGAAGACCCAGAGTTTGAAACCTTCTACACTAAGAACATTTTGCTGAACGAGGGTCTGCGGGCTTGGATGGCTCCAGCAGACCAACCTCACCAAAACTTTGAGTTCCCTGAGGAAGTACTGCCTCGCGGTAACGCTCTGTAACACTCCAAGGCTGATCCCGAATTAAGGTTAGCGCTTGGATTTTCTCAAAGCCCCACCTCCTGGTGGGGCTTTGAGCAGTTCTAGAAAAAGAAAACTGGAACGCTCTGAGCAATATTAGGCCAATTTATCATGATGCTAGTTTGCAGAGGTTGCAATTTGATCGATAGTCTGTTAACTTAAGGAAAGGTAATAATCCTGGAAAGGTACAAAAAACCGCTTAGGGATTAAAGGAGGTGATGCCCATGGAAGATAGTAGTAAAATCATGGGTCATCTGGTTGGAGTTAGCCGGCTGTGCGCCGGGGCTGTTCTCTAGGAGTTAGCTGGATTCTCTACGGAGAATCTATATGACTGCTTAGGCAGGGCTACCTAAGAGTTCCTCTCGGCAGCCTGGTTTCAATCAGAAGACCCGCTAGACCGCTCTCACACCAGGTGTTATGGATTAACCAAAACACTAGCCGTGAGAGCGGATAGTTTTTTGTATGGGATTGTTTAAGGAGTGCATCTAACCATCATGGCTCAACTACTCAGTGATGCAGAAATTAAAGCCAAGGCAAGTCAGCTAGAAGACTGGAGTGTGGAAGGGAAAACCCTGCGTAGTAATAAGACATTCAAGGGTTTTGTAGAAGCGATCGCGTTTGTTAATAAACTTGTTGACCCATCTGAAGCTGCAGGACACCATCCTGACCTAGAGATTTCCTACAATAAGGTAACGATTACTCTAACCACTCATGATAGTGGTGGCTTAACCTCAAAAGATTTTGACCTAGCGCAAGTTATTTCAGAGTTGGGTTAATATGCTTTAAATAACTCTAAATAAGTGACAATTGCTTTATCAATAGACCCCAACCCAGCAGAAGTTCATCCACAGGCATTCGCAAAAAAGTTGGTGTAGCACTTTGTCGATAAAGGCTATAGTATAAGAATTGTTCCTCTAATAAATTGTTCCTGTAATAGGTTAATAGGTTTCATCGCAATAGCGCTGATTCTTAGATAAAACCAAATACCGGTTTAGGCTGTGGAAAATCGGCTAGCTGGAAATTAACAACGCCAACAAGAAAAAAGTAACGATCCAGCTAGGAATTTCTATAGTCAAGGTCGGTCGGGAAGTTTTGAACCTTCCCAAACGGGATGATGTATTCAATAACCGTGAAGATATCATACCGTAAGCATTACGAGATGTGGTTAATGCCCTCCTTTGTAAAATCAGCTTAGTATCCTCCGTGATTAATCCGGGGGAGAGTTCAATAATTGTAAAGGTGTGAGGATTAAGAGAAGATGTCTAAACTACTGTTGAAGTCCCTACTGATAAGTCCTGCTGTAGTGGGTGCTGCTCTCGCCCTTGGTACCAATGAGGTACAGGCAGCCAACAAGGCCAACTCGTTAACAGTTGAGAGTCAAGTTACTACGGAAGCTGCCCCACTTCAAGCTGTCCCAGTAAAGACAATTGCGATCGCGGCGGCACCCACTGCCCAAGAAGTTAAGGATACGCCAGTTTTTTCCACGGAGATGGGCTCCAGCTTGGGTGAGGGAACATCATTAACTTTAAAGGCCGATACCCTAGTTCCTAAGGTAGGCGTACCCGAGGCAGAAACAAAAATAGCCCAAGCCGTACCCTCAGCCTCAGATAACAGCCAGCTGTTAAATCAAATTCAACGCTACGGTAAAGAAGGTAGTAACAGCCAAGATCAGGTAACTAGTGTTTCCCAACTGCGGGATGTTTCCCCTGGAGACTGGGCTTATGAAGCTCTGCGTAGTCTGGTAGAGCGCTACGGTTGTATCGCTGGTTACCCAAACCGCACCTTCCGTGGCAACCGTGCTACCACCCGTTACGAATTTGCGGCTGGCTTGAACGCTTGTTTGAACCAGATTGAGCGTTTAATTGCTGCTAGTACTGCTGACTTTATTACCCGTGAAGACTTAGAAACGCTCCAACGGCTGATTCAAGAGTTTGAGGCAGAACTGGCTACCCTCGGAGCACGGGTCGATAACCTCGAAGGTCGAGTCGCATTCCTAGAGGATCACCAATTCTCCACTACTACCAAACTAGAAGGGGAAGTCATATTCGCCCTGACCAATAACTTTGGTGATTTTGGGGAAGATGACAATAACCAAGTTGTCTTTGGTGACAGGGTTCGTTTAGTTCTCGACACCAGCTTCACTGGTGAGGACAGTTTGGTAACTCGTCTGAGTGCTGGTAACCTGAATGCCTTCACAGCGGGGGGTGAGATTACCCCAGAACTCACACAGACCTTTAACACTGAGATTGATGGTACTGGTGACGGAAACGATATAGGGGTTGACTGGTTAGCCTATTACGGTGACATTCCTATTGGTCCGTTTGGTCAAGTATCAACTTACATTGCTGCCTTTGGTGGTCGGCATGATGATTACGTTCCTACACTCAATCCCTATTTCCAAGACTTCGATGGTGGTAGTGGCTCTCTATCCACGTTTTCTCAACAAAACCCCATCTATCGGATTGGTGGTGGTGCTGGTTTAGGGGTTAGCTTCCAACTTGGTTTACTAGAGAGCGTGATTGGACCAAGTACTATCACACTGGGTTACCTAGCTGGGAATGCTTCAGATCCTGATGAAGGGGCAGGTCTGTTCAATGGTGACTATTCTGCCTTGGGTCAGTTGAACTTCAATGTCAACGACCGGATTGGTGTGGGCTTTACTTACGTCCATGGTTTCCATAAAGAGGAGAGTGCCATATTCAGCAAAGGCGCGGGAACAGATGGTATCGTAGGTACTCGTGCTGCCAACTTGAATCAAGAAGCACTTCTTGCTAGTCGTATAAATGATTCAGCTGACAAGGTAACCAACTCCTACGGAGCAGAATTAGCGTTTCGCCTCACCGACAAGATTTCCTTTAGTGGATTTTTCAACTACACCGATGTGATTGTCATTGGTGAAGGAGGTGGTGAAATTTGGAGTTACGGCGGTGGTTTAGCCTTCCCTGATTTTGGAAAAGAAGGTAGTGTGTTAGGTTTCTTTGGTGGTGCAGTCCCCTATTCGGATTTGAATGAGATTGAGACCCCAATTCACATAGAAGGCTTCTACAAGTATCAGCTATCCGATAATATCTCTATCACTCCTGGTGTGATCTGGGTGATTAATCCAGAGCAGAGTGATGATAATGATGATGCTGTGATTGGTACCATCAGAACCACATTCACGTTCTAGAGACCTTGGCTAATTACCCAAGGACTATCGAGCATTAGTTAGGTTTCCCTGCCCCTAGGCGGGGATTTTTGTTTGAAGGGGTGAAAGTGTCAAAAAATACTAGGATGATGGATAACAACTAATAACTCAGAATTTCCAACAGTTATGCGAATTGCTCCCAATATTACCGAACTGGTTGGTCGGACGCCTCTAGTGCAATTGAACCGTATTCCTCAAGCAGAAGGCTGTGTCGCTAGAATTGTAGTCAAGTTAGAGGGAATGAATCCATCTTCGTCTGTCAAAGACCGGATTGGTGTTAGCATGATCAATGCAGCGGAGCAGAATCAGTGGATTACCCCCGGCAAAACTATTTTGGTGGAACCGACCTCGGGAAACACAGGTATTGCTCTAGCAATGGCAGCGGCAGCCAAGGGTTACCAACTGATCCTAACCATGCCAGAGACAATGAGCATCGAGCGACGGGCTATGTTGCGAGCTTATGGTGCTCAGTTGGAACTGACACCAGGTAGTGAAGGCATGGGTGGCTGTATTAGGCGAGCTCAGGAAATTGTAGAAACTACATCCAATGCCTATATGCTGCAACAGTTTCGTAATCCAGCTAACCCAAAAATTCACTATTGTACCACAGCTGAAGAAATTTGGGACGATACGGAAGGACAGGTGGATTTCCTGGTGGCTGGAGTCGGTACGGGTGGTACAATTACTGGTGTGGCTGAAGCGATTAAAAAACGTAAGCCCAGTTTTAAAGCGATCGCAGTTGAACCAGCTGGTAGTTCTGTACTTTCTGGAGGGTCTCCAGGACCTCACAAAATTCAGGGTATCGGTGCGGGTTTTATTCCAGAAGTAATCAAGGTTGAACTTCTTGACGAGGTGATTACAGTTACCGATGATGATGCGATCGCATACGGTCGTCGTTTAGCCCGTGAAGAAGGAATTCTTTCCGGCATTTCCACTGGAGCCATACTATCAGCGGCGATTCAAGTTGGCAAACGTCCAGAAAATGAGGGTACCCTAATTGTCATGATTCAACCGAGTTTTGGGGAAAGGTACCTAAGCACCCCCCTGTTCCAATAGCCGACTGGCACCACTTATCAGTGTTATGGGGCAAGGCGCTAGGGTTCACTAGTTATGCTAAAAAATCTGGAAATCTATGGAAAGATAAGGATTGAGCTTACCGAAAATTTTGGTTTAAAGCCCCGTCCTTCTAGGGCGGCTTTTTTTTTGAATATTATCCGTAATTTTTCGCTGGGTGTGGTAGATTAAAATAATAACAGGAGAGGTCGATAACGATGATAATTCTTGAATTCAAAGCATACGGCAAAAGACATCAATACTCAGCTATAGACGAGGCTATTAGGACGGTCAAATTTATCCGAAACAGTTGTATCCGGTATTGGATGGACAACAAAGGGGTAAATAAATACGACTTTAGTCGCTATAGTACAGTATTGGGTAAAAAGTTTTCTTTTGTTAATGAACTGAATTCAACAGCTCGTCAGTCAAGTGCTGAGAGGGCATGGTCATCAATCGCCCGTTTCTCTGACAACTGCAAGAAGAAGGTACCTGGAAAGAAGGGGTTCCCAAGATTCCAGAAACGTTGCCGGTCGGTTGAGTATAAGCAGTCAGGCTGGAAATTATCACCCGACAAGAAATCAATCACATTCAGCGACAAAAAAGGAATTGGGAAGCTTAAGCTTAAGGGTACCTGGGACTTATGGAGATTTGACAAGAAGCAAATCAAGCGGGTTCGGATAGTTCGTCGAGCTGATGGTTATTATGTTCAGTTTTGTGTTCAAGTTGACATAAACGTTCGCGTTCGCGCAGCGTCGGCTTTGCCGAAAGCGTGGCCTACGGCCTTAGAGTTAGAACCAACTGGAAACACCATCGGTTTAGATGTCGGACTAAAAGATTTCTATACGGATTCCAACGGTCACGCTGAACCCAACCCACGGTTTTATCGGACGGGTGAAAAGCGTTTAAAGTTTTCTCAACGCCGGGTTTCCCGGAAAAAGAAAGGCTCAGCTAACCGTAGAAAAGCCATTAATAGACTAGGTAAAACACACCTTAAAATAAGTAGGCAGCGTGAAGAACATGCCAAGAGACTGGCACGTTGCGTAGTCCGATCTAACGATTTGGTTGCCTATGAAGACTTGAGGGTTAGGAACTTAGTAAAGAACCACTGTCTTGCCAAGTCTATTAATGATGCAGGTTGGTATCAATTCAGGAAGTGGTTAGAGCACTTTGGCGATAAATTCGGCAGGATAACTGTTGCAGTAAACCCTGCATATACCAGCCAAAACTGTTCTGATTGTGGTGAATTAGTCAAAAAGTCTTTGTCAACTAGAACTCACGTCTGTAAGTGTGGTTGTCAATTAGACCGTGACCACAACGCTGCAATCAACATTCTTAAACGAGCCTTGGGTACGGTGGGGCACATCGGAACCCTGGTCTTAGACCAAAACGCTTATGGAGATTTGGCCTCTACTCTTCTTGGTTCCGACCTGGATGAGCAAGTCGAATCTTTGAAATAAGAATCCCCGCGCCTTCAGGCCAGGGAGTGTCAATTGGTACCTCAATTATACTAAGTAGGTGGGCTTAATTATCCGTAAAATAGCGATTGATATTCAAAATGCTGAAAACCCCTTTAATAAAGGCTTTCAGCTTCATTTTAGTATTTTGAGTTTTAACGTTTATTTATGCCCACCTACTTATCGCTGCCGGTTTAAGTAGGTTTAGTGTAGCCCATGTCAGACTCGAATCACTACCAGACTCTGGATGTTCATCCCCACGCTACGACCCTAGAAATTAAACAAGCCTACCGACGGCTAGCCAAGCGCTTTCATCCAGATAGCAACAGCCCCACCGCTGATCCCGAAAAAATTATCCAAGTTAATGCTGCCTATGAGGTCCTCAGTAACCCTGAGCGACGGCGTTCCTATGACCAAAAGAGGCATTACTTTCAGCATTCATTAGAGCATCAGAATCGACAACAGCGAACAGCTGATGCCCAAAGACATTACCAGCATCATCGGCAAAAGGGAAAAAAGACTGATGCCCAGCTAGGGCAATGGTTGCAGCAAATTTATCAACCTGTAAACTACTGGATTAGTCATATCCTTGAGCCTCTAGAGGCTCAACTCGATGAACTCTCGGCTGACCCGTTTGATGATGAACTCATGGCAGAGTTTGAAGCTTATCTGGAAGAGTGTGGTGATCATCTCCATCAAGCTCAGAGGCTGTTTCATTCTCAACCTAATCCTGCCACCGTTGCCAGTGCTGCTGCTAACCTCTACTACTGTCTTAATCAGTTAGGAGATGGGATAGAAGAATTAAAGCTGTTTACCCTTAACTACGACGACTACCACCTACACACAGGTCAAGAACTGTTCAGAATTGCCTCCCATCTGCTCTGGGAAGCTAAAGACACAGTTAAAGATTTTTGGTAATGGGTAACCAATAGGATTTTTGTAGCAAACCCAAGAATGATCAATCTTGGCTTACATGCAAAAGGGACTTGATTAATGACTAATCACCAAGTAACTAATGACCAACGACCACTAATCCAAATTAGTTTATCCTGAAAATAAGTCTAGTTTACCTAACTTGACATGGAATGCGTCATTAAGCGCCGTGCTGAGTTTTCAGCCAGCCACCGATACTGGTTACCAGAACTGAGTGAAGCTCAGAACATTCAGCGGTTTGGTTTGGGTAGCCGATTTCCTGGACACGGACACAACTACGTTCTGTTCGTTTTCCTGACCGCTCAGTTGGATAAGTATGGCATGGTGGAAAACTTGTCTAAAGTCAAAACGGTGATCCAAAAAGAGGTCACCAGCCAACTTGACTACGCTTATCTCAATGAGGTTTGGTCAGAATTTCAGCAAACCTTACCTACTACTGAAAACATAGCACGAGTAATTTGGCAGCACTTGGTTACTTACCTACCACTACTGAAGATTCAGCTATTTGAACATCCAAAACTCTGGGCTGACTATCAAGGAAACGGTATGGAAGTATATCTGACTATCAGTAACCACTTTAGCGCTGCTCACAGACTAGCTCATCCTGACCTCAGTGACCAGGAAAACTACCAGATCTACGGTAAGTGTGCTCGTCCCAACGGACATGGACATAACTATCACATAGAAGTGACGGTTAAGGGTGAAATGGATCCGCGCACTGGCATGATTGTTGATCTAGACTCCTTGCACCAAGTCATGGATGAGTATGTGGTGGAAGCCTTTGACCATACTTTCCTCAATAAAGACATTCCATACTTTGCCCGGGTTGTTCCTACTGCCGAAAATATTGCTATCTATATTTGTCAGTTGTTGCAACAACCAATTCAAGAATTGGATGTCCAACTTCATAAGGTGAAATTGATTGAAAGTCCCAATAACTCCTGCGAAGTCTACTGCACACCAGAGACTACCAAGTCAGCAGCAACATCATCTACAGAAACTCTGCTGACCTTGATGTAGTTGAGTGACATCTTCCCCCGTTAACCCTTACGGGTATAACGGTGGCTTCCCAAGAATCACTTCTTGAGTTTCCTGGTTACTCCCAACAGGGGTTTCGACTCTTGCCTAGACTGGGGAAACCCAGCCCCCGGTAGATCGTCTGCACAGGCGGTTTCCTTTCCCGCAAGTCCTGCGGTACTGATCAGGTGTCTACCTCGGTTTCTGATCACCTGAGCGCTGGCTACATCTCGGTCAGTGGTATATCCACAACTGGTACACTGATGTACTCGTTGCCTGAGATCTTTTTTCACTTTTGCACCACACTCTGGACAGGTCTGAGAAGTCCCTCTGGCATCAACTAATCCAAAGAACTTCCCTCTCTTGAAGCACACGTACTTGGTGATGGTTCGGAATTGACCAAACCCCCCATCGAGCATCTGCTTACCCAAGAAACCTTTGGCCGTAATTCGATAATCCAAGTCTTCCATGAAGACCATCTCACCAGCGTCACAAAGGGCATGAGCCTGCTTAAAGTGGAAGTCTTTGCGAGTGTTGTCGATGTGGTGGTGCAGCTTAGCCACCTTGATTCGAGCTTTCTCGTAATTTTTTGACCGCTTTTTCTTTCTGCTCAATCTGCGTTGTAGCAATTGCAGCTTGCTTTGCATTTGAGCGAAAAACTTGGGTGGTTTGACTATAACTCCCTCGCTGGTTGCTAAAAACTTCTCAATGCCAATATCAACTCCAATCGGATGACCATGGGGCATCGGTTCAGGCAGATTGACATCGCACTGAATAGTAACGCAGGCGTACCATTTATCAGCTTTCAAGATCATACGTACTTGCTTGACCGTAAACCCGCTAGGTATTGGACGATGCAAGTTAATTGGAATTGCTCCAATTTTGGGGAGTTTGAGATGATATCCCGTTACTGGGTTTGTCTTGAACTGAGGAAAAAGCAACGACTTAAATTGCCCGTACTTCTTGAATCGAGGGAAGCCAAACCCTCTTTTGGTGAAGTATTTCCAAGCTGTATGTAACTGCTTAATAGTTTGCTGAAGAACCTGAGCAGGAACTTCTTTAAGTAATGGGAATTCTTTCTTAGCTTTGGGCAGATTATTAAGCTGGGTTATCTGATCAGGAAACTTAGCATCTGCGGCTAGAATATATTCCTTGTCCAAGGAGCATCTATCAACCAAACACTTCCGAGAGTTACACCAATCTTTAATCTCTCGCAACCCATAGTTGTAGGTCATGCGACAAATTTCCATCCACTCAATTAACCTTTGCTGTTGAGTGGCATCTGGGTAGAGTCGGTAGCGGTAGTTGAGTGTTAGCATTGACAGTGGTTTGACTGTAGGTATTGATTGTACACTAGTTACTGGTAAGCTGAAAACGTTTAATTGTTAAGTTAAGTAACTCAACGTCACTTAACTTGGGGGAGCTATAAGTAGCTCCCCCAAACCCCCTCATTAAGATAAAAAAGTTTAGCCCATTCCCCACCTAAAATTTTTGATGCGCGGTGGGGTGCTTTCAATAGCTGGCAAGCGTAGCATGGGCTACGCCCATTAGCCCTAGGTTGAATGCTGACCTAGGGATTTTTATTTGCTGAGATTAAATCATCCATAAGTTAGAGTTAGTATATCATTTGTTATGATAAGGGTAAAGTTGCCGTAACCAGCATTGATGGGGTTATCATGGTAGTCAAGTACCCGCACTCGTACTGTTAGGTCGAGCTGCGCTAAATCCGAAAGCCTTCATATGGTCGTTAATGGCAGCGTGGTATCTCACTCAAGGAATTAGATACGACCTAGAGCAATTCAAAACAAGGGAATATATGGCAAAGGATTTTACTCGATTGCGCAAACTTAGAAAACTACAAAACTCTTGATGATCCGTAAGAGGCAATAGGAATGGAGAGCCGGTTGCCGTGTGATGACAGCGAATATAGGGAGCGTCTAGCAGAGGCAGCACGCCAAACTTTCGTTCCTACATTACCTGACAACATTCCAGATAATGTTGATGACCTTGCGTCAAACCATCGCACCGGTGAAGCTGCTCAACTTTTAGAGAAAGGGATTGAGCAGCACCAGCGATGTCAATTCTCCGCAGCAAGACAGTCGTTCCAAGAGGCACTAGCAATGTATGCGCAATTGGCAAATAGACGGGGTCAAGGAAAAGCTCTGAGTGGTATGGCCCTGACTGCTTATTCCTTGGACAACTTTCAACAAGCCATAAAGTATAGTAACAAAAGTCTTGCGATCGCAAAAGACATCAAAGACCAGCGTCTTGAGGGCCAGGTTTTGGGAATTTTGGGAAATGCCTACCGTCACCAAGGAAATCACCTCAAGGCTATTGACTATGGTCAAAAAAGCCTAACTATTATGCGGCAACTCCAAGACCGACTGGGAGAGGTGACTGCCTTGAACAATCTAGGATTGGCCCATAAGGCACTAGGAGATTTGCCCCGAGCAATGGCTTGCCAGCAACAGAGCCTCTATGTTGCCCAGACTCTTGGGTTACCTGAGCTGGAGGAGCGAATTCTGAGAAATCTCAGTAACTGCTGCTACTCCATCGGTGATTATGCTCAAGCTATTGACTATTACGAGCAGCGTTTTGCGATCGCACAGCAGATGGGTGATCATCCCCTAGAAGGACAGATTCTGGGCAAGCTGGGTAATGCTTGCTTGGCACTAGGAGATTATTTTCAAGCGATTTACTATATTCAGCAGCAATTGCTCAAAGCTCAACAAATGGGTAATCGCCGTCTAGAACAACAAGCCTTAGGTCGCTTGGGAAAGGCTTATGATGCCTTAGACAATTATGGCCAAGCGGTTGAATACTATGAACAACGCTTGAGTATTGCCCGAGCCATCGGTGACCGGAAGGCAGAAAAAAAAGCCATAGCTAGTCTGAAAGCTGCTTATTACTCTCAAGGAAACTACACCAAAGCTATGGAGTACCATCAGAAAAATTTAGCACTCACTAATCCATAAGAGGAATGGTAGTTCTGGTGGGGATAAGGCTCGTAGCCATTAGCCATTCCCAAAACACCGACACTGATCTCTATCAAAATACCTATAGTATCATGTCGGGATAATTACCCTTAATAAAATCTCCCCCATCTCCCCATCTCCCCATCTCCCCATCTCCCCATCTCCCCACACTTTCCACCCTCCCCACACTTCCCACCCTCCCTCTAATTATGGGTATTCAACCTGACTTGATCTAAAATTGGGATCACTCATTGTCTATATACTTGCGCTGGCTCGGAGGGGCGACCCACAGTAGACAATAGCCGCTAGTGGCTTTTTTTCCCCCAAAGTTTAACCGGATTCCTGCCTCTATGGCATCCTTTTGACATTCTAAGTTATCCAAATAGCCCGCATTCCACTTGGTTATATTTCTGGCTAATTTGCCCTCTTTACTGATTGCCCAATTTAAGGTAGCTGCTTCGTCTAGGGTTAGTTGTCTAGAACCATTGGGGTCTAATTTTGGCTGACTTAACTGAGATAGTCCCCAACCCGCTCCTAGTCCACAAACCAATGACAAAACCACAGCTCCACAGATGGCTGTAATGTTTATAAAAGGAGATGTCTTAGCAACCAGAAAATCCCTTGAGCCTTTGGGTGGATAGGCACAGGGCTGTCTTTGTGACTTGGATTCTATGGTTACCTTTGATTGCTCTATGGCAGACGCGATCGCTTTAGAAATTTCTTGGCGCTGAATATCCATGGTGGATTGCCCCACGACATCAATCATCTGCTGGATATCCTTTTCCCAACTTCGGAATAACTGCTCTAAGGATTTAGGAGTATCTGCTAACATTGTTTCCAAACTGGACGTTGCTACCAAAAATAGGAATAGCGGGTCATTAGCGTCCAATTCTGTCGCAACAACTAAATCTAAAATTTTTGCCTTAAAGCTATCCGAACGTCCTTCTAACAGCTTTTCCAATAGAGAGTAATCAGTCTTATCCCTCTCGTCAATTAAATCTGACAGACTTCCAGGTTGCTTGATGTGGGAGAGGTTTTCTTGAGAAAGATTACTTCCTACCATTTCCCTAATTCCTTGTTTGCTTACTTCTTTATAAATAGCCATAAAATTCGATAATAACAAGATTTGTAAATATTTGTTACATAGAGACGTTAAAATCCTGAAACGATAAAAATTCTCTGAAAAAAGGAACGTTACTATAAGGGGTTATATGTACATAATCAATCCGTTGCTCTGCTTAGAGAGTACTACCAAGAAAGAGAAACACTCAAAAACTTGAACAGGTTAAATCAGTAAGCATTCAGCAGTTAGCTAACGCGCTACGCTCAGGCTGACTGCACCTCAAGTAGCGTGGCCTACGGCCAATAGCTGAATGCTTATTAAATCAAGGGATTTAGAAGAAGGAATTTATGGCTATGACCCACCTAATTGCTCAAACTCATCACACTGATACTCAGATAATTGATGATGACTTTTTGGATTATCCCCACGTAGATCATATCTGTCTTCAATTAGAGGAAGTCACCCTAGGAGCTTATAGCCTTGATAACCAAATTGTTTTTAGCTTACGGCAAATGTCTATACCGATTAGACAGTCTCCAAGACAAGCTCAACAATTTATTGAAGAAAATGGCTATCTAAAAATATGGGTTACTACTCCTTCCCAGAGAAAATTGACTGTTTATCCTCTCAAGAGCTTACTGGCTTATTGGAAATATTTAGTTTCAGACAATCTCATCCCCGCCTACCTGGATAAAAATCAAACAGTTTCCTTAAAGCAACTCATTGAACAATTAGAGAAAGACCCAAATCAACTAATCCAACCAAGGGTAAACTTAATTAACCAAGATTCAGATTGGCTACAAGCAACCCCGACTATGATTACAATTGGTCAATCCCAATTAGAAATATTAAAGACAGAGGATGATCAGGAGTTTCGGGTTAGTTTATCCGCTGCCATGGATGCCATAGGCTCATCGGTTGCTTTACTGGTGGGAATTATTAACTCAAGGAGAAAACTCAAAAAATTGAAAGCAAAAGGGTTTTCTGGTAAGATACTATTCTGTTATACAGAAACTGAAGGAATAATGAAAACTATGAGTTTAGGAGATTGTCTTCAGATTTGGGAATACTTTGCCCTGAAAGGCAATACTAAAGCTGTCTATCTCCTATCGTCTTGCAGCAAACTGGGTATAAATTCTCTGCTGAAATTTAAGTCTTAATCAGCAGTTATTTAAAATCAAGGGAGAAAATACCTTGATTAAACTGGCTGGTAATCGGTAAGGCTTAAGGGGTAATGGGTAATGGTACGGGAGTAATCACAATTACCCATTACCCATTACCCATTACACCGGACTAGATATCATATCAAGTCTGGATGGGGAGATGCTAACGAGTGGTATTAAGGATAATTATCCGGAGATAATATCACTTAAGAACCAACATTTAATCTTTCTCCCCACAAGGTAGTTATTTCCCTAGCAAAAATTGATTTATCTGGTGAAGAGGAAGGCTTACAAACCCCTTCTGCTCGATTTTCCATTGCTAAAACTCTCTCGGTATCTTGAGAATACAAGGGAGTCATTGCTTCTCGCTGCTCTAATAGATTTTCCAATTCAATTTTAAAAGGAGTTCTCTGACCTTGATGGAACACTCGCTGTACGGCTGATTCTACAATGGCACGAATTTCTGCTCCAGTACATTTTCGTGTTGCACTCAATAATCGACGCCATTGTTTTTCTGTTAATGGTCCATTTCCCTCCCGATAACGAGGATCAAATCGGCTAGCATGGAGTTTAAAAATCTCAAACCGCTCAATCTCTTTGGGAAAACCGACATAAAACAGTTTATCAAATCTGCCAGCACGAGTTAATTCTGGAGGCAAAGCATCTAATCGGTTGAGAGTTCCAATTACAAATGTAGGAGTTGTCTTCTCCTGCAACCAGGTTAATAGAATTCCTAGAATTTGTTTGGTGTTATTTGTTTGGGAATCAAAAAACTTGTCCAGTTCATCGAGAAACAAAACACAAGGACTCGCGGCCTCAACTCGACGCAAGAGTCGTTTTAAATGGGTTGGACTACTACCAATTACTAAATCCACTCCCATGCTAATTAAAGGAAATCCTAAGGTTTGAGCGCAGACTTTGGCAGCAAAGGTTTTTCCTGTTCCTGGAGGACCAATCAATAGCCATCCCTTGGGCAATGGAATCCCATAAGCTCTGGCTTGATCAGAAAAATCTTGTTTCACCCATTCCAAGGCTTGTTTCAGTTTATCTAATCCGCCAAATTCCCCAACATCAGGTTTGAGGAATTCTAAACCAAATCCTTTGAGTCTGTGAATTTTGTAATTGATTAATTGCTTGGCTAGCTCTGATTGACATTGGGCTTTATTGACTGCTATATGAAATTGCTTGCGTTCGCCTTTGGCGCGCTCTGAAGAGCGATCGCTTAACAGGCAAGACACTATGGGAGCGTATTTATTTTTTTTCCCCGCCAGTTTGACTGCCATCCGAATTTCTTCCGGGGTCAATCCCCCGATAGACCGAGCTAGTCTATCGTCTAGAGGTGTTTCTTGGTCAGCCAAACCATATTCTACTAAATGAGTTTTTAATAATGCTGTGACTTCCTTGGGTTCTGGGAAAGGAAATTCGGCAGCAGGAATAATTGAGTTTAAAATTCGAGGTAACTCATTCTCCCCCGTATCCAGAAGAATTAGAAACTTATCGCTTGATAGACCAAAGTTGTAGAGAACATTAGACAATGAGGTTCTGATGGTTATGGTTTGCCCACTGTCAGCACTATCGAGTAAAGACGGTAAATCTTCTAAGATAAATAAGGCTTTACCAGAATAGGCTTGGCAAAAATTCAACACTTCAACAACCTGTGAAAATGGCTCACGCTCTTCTAGGACATTAACCATTGAACTTTCTAAGGTTTGAGAATTTCCATGCCACTCAATTTTCTGAAATCCACGACTAGCTAAATTCCAGAGGTAAACTAGGAATACTCCATCCTGGGTAAGACTCTGACAAATCCACCTAAGTACATTGTGTCTTTCAATCAAGGGAATTCCTATAGATACTGCTCTATAGCATTCTAATAATGTCCCAACTTCGGGTATATTCATTCTCAAGCAAACGTTATTCAGTCAAAATTAAACTATAGCATTTTAAAATATGTGAGGTACAAATTTATGGGTTTTAGGGAGCAGGGAGCAGGCAAGAGGAATCCCCCCTAACCCCCCTTACTAAGGGGGGCGGGCAAGAGGCAAGAGGCAAGAAAAATCCCCCCTAACCCCCCTTAGTAAGGGCAAGAGGGAAAAAATTGGTGTACCTCATTAAGATTAAAAATGCTATAGTTCAGGTGGTTTATTGTTGAGGGTTAACAGTTAACAAAAAGCCTTACAAAGATAGCTCCTTTGATTTTTGTTTGAGATTAATGGGTTGCGAGATAGGTGTTTTAGCTGGGGGTTGAAAAGCCTGTCCATTGCTTGAAGCCAGTGCTGTTAGACTGGAATGAGCAAAGGGGTTAGGAGCACCTAGGCTTTGAGATTTTAGAGACTGCACTGATGATCGAGAGGGCTGAACTAGGCGTTGTGGCGCTTGGCTCATTAAGGGTTTTAAGGCTTGCTCAAAGTAGGATAAATCCCGTTGTGTCATCTGGGACATGAATTGTCCTTTCTGCTGTGAAAAGATGGTTCCTCGTCTGTCCTTAGCGGCAATTGTGATATCGCCATTGGGAGTTGCTCTCCAGTTGTAGTTGAGTTTACCTTCAACCTGGACAGTATTTCCTTGTGATTGGGCATACTCGACCAATGTATCTGCAACTGCCTTGACACGACTAAAGTAGTCAGCCTCAGAAGCTCCTAATTGCCGAAATTTTCCCTCAGGTTTCTGTCCCCAATCTAATTGCTTTTTTACCTGTGAAATTTCTTGATATTGCTGTTCATTGAGTTTGGGTTCTCCCTGTACAGTGACCCCTAGAGCACCAGCACGAAACTTCATCAAGTTCTTACCTTTTTTGTCCATCATTGCATAGGAATTATCCTCGCGATGAATCGTATACTCTGCTGATTCATAGGTATCTTGTCCTGGTGAGGCTTGGGAATTGATTAAGCGGACTAAGGTAGCAGCAGCTTCTTTTTGACGGGATGTTTCATGGTAATTAGACACAGCATTTTTGACTTTTTCTACTTTTTCTGAAATCGGTGAAACGACCTTTTCCCACCAACTCGGCTGCTTTGATTTAAGCATTCGGGCTTCAATCAATTCAGATAGAAACTCCGATTGCATAGCTTCTTGTTTTTGTTTTTGAGCCCTACGAAGCATACGCATCTCATTAACCTGGGACTGCAAAAACTGCTTTAGTGGTGTATCCTCTAAAGCCTGCACTGACCGTCGTACTGAATATAATCCACCTCTGGTTTCAGTATTAGCCTTTACGGGTTGGACTTTGGGTTTTAAAGGTTGGTTTTGTGGTTGAATTGGACTAGATACCTTTTGTTGTTGCCCCTGTAGCTGTTGTTCATCAAAAGCGTTAACCTTTACAACACCTTCATCATTGGTTTGTAAAATAACGATTCCATCCAATTCTACTTTTTTATTGGTCACCCCAACCATCTCTCCTACAGATGACTCTTTGGCTAAAGTCAACTGACCAATAATGTCTGAGTTTAAGTCATTGACCAACCTATCTCCATCTTTACCATAGACTACTTGATCACCGTCGGTAATTTTGATTTCAGGCTCTTGATTACTATTGTATACCTGACCATTGAGTTGTTGATTCTGTCGATTTTGTTCTTGCTTTTGCTGCTGCTTTTGCTTAAAGGCTGCCAGTCCACTTGACCATTTGGAAATGACACCTTGGTATTGTCCTTGTAAAGAGGATACATAAGACTCACTGACTATTGTTACTTTTGCCATGGTTTTAAACTCCTAATGCTCCCAACCCTAAGGCTCCAAAAATTGCTGCTCGGTGCTGCAAGTTCTGAGTGCGATCAAGCAAAATATTTTTTCCTCGATAAAACACGCAAAGCTGCCCATCGAAATACCAAGCATTGTAGTCACTGACCTGATCGTTGTGCCTAGGCATTTCATAGGGTATGCCTTTGGACACCACTACGCCAGCTAATAATCCATATTGATCAAAAATCTCAATCACATTAGGAAAATAGTCGATGGGTAATGAGGGTAGATCCGATAAGTTATTTGTTGCCCTATCTAAATCCTCTACAGGATTTATTTTATAGTTAGAAAACATGGCTTCCTCCAATTACACAATTTTCAAGTTATCAGATGGCAACCTGTAACCTGTAACCTGCAACCTGTAACCTGTAACCTGCAACCTTCAACCTGTAACCTGCAACCTCTAAGAGAGTAACTCATTAAAAACTTCCTTCCAGAAGGTCTGGTGAGACATCTTGATCAGATAGACGTGGAGGCCAATGAGAAGTTGCCGTGGATGAGCTAGATCCAGATTTTGGTATTAGTGCTGGGGTAGGGGAAAATGATGCTGGTGCTTGTCTAGCGCCATCTGTTGGCAATGGAAATAATTGCTCTACTAATGCCATTCTCTCCTTAAGTTGACGCACCCTTTGCTGATTAGAAACTCGGTGAGATACTCTCTTCACTTTAATTAAATGGTCTCGAATACTCTCCCATAAATTTTCTGACCACTCCTGCTCTTTAAGATCAGATTCAGGAATTTGAATTTGTTCTAACAAAGGCACATAGCTTTCTTTGGCTCTTTGATAAGCGGGATTGATGATCACTGCTTTACCAGTAGGTAATTTAATAAACTGAGCGGGCTCTAAAAGTGGTCGCTTGTTCTTTTGATCGGATTTAGAGTGAGAACTGCCCCCTGTACCACTACTTTTGGATTTGGATTTGAAATGAATTTGAAACTCTCCTAATAGGTCAGAGAAGGTTTTAGCGGAGTCTGGATCTTGGGGATTAAAGATGAACTTTGTAGCTGTACCTCCTAGAATAGCTCTGGTCAGCTCTTTGCCATACCTATTTTCTAATTGTCCTAAGTTTTGATAGCCTAGAATACCACAAAACCCGTCTTCTCGGTTTTCATTTAACCAGTTTACCAGCTGGGGTAAGTACAAACTTGGTAGCTCATCTAGGGAAACAACTAGAGGGTCTGTTCGAGGTTTAATTCGGGATACGTTCCGGTTAATAACCATATGGAGGATTGTTGCCAATAGTGGTCCGACAATATCCCGGTTATTTCGATCTAACCCAAAGACGATGAGTTGTTTTCCTTCTAAATCTAAAGGTAAGGTGGTTTTTCCGCAAAATGCTCCCATAAAGTCTTTTTTCAAGAATTTTTGGAAGGTTCTCTGAGCAATTCCGATAATCCCGGCTACGGTTTTCTCACTTTCTTTGATGCTAATGATTTGGGATAGGGGTCGAGTTGTCCAAACATTTAATTTCTCCTGGGAAGCAAACTCCAATCGGCTGACTAGGTCAGGCAAACTTAAAATTGCCTGTGCTGTCATTATATCACAATATCGCTGATTTTCTACTAAGGTACCAACTGCCTTTGTTAACAAAAATATTCCTTCGACTAAACTATCACCGGCATCTTCAAAGAACTTATCACCACTGGCTTTTCCGCCAGTTAAATCTGTATTTCGGTTAATGACTTGGGCGATTTGACCGGCTGCGATCGCATCTTCTTCATCTTTAAGTAAATCCAAGGGATTACAGACATCTGACTCCGGAAAACCAGGGGCAAAAATATGTACCTTATAACCTCTTTTTAAAGCATAACCCACGGCTCGTTTTGCTTGCGCTGGATATTTGAAGTCATATATAATTGTAGGGAATCCTTGGTCAAGGGATGAACGAATTAGAGGGTCACAGACTGAAAAGGATTTGCCTGAACCACTGGCTCCAATGGCGGAAATCCCTCGTTGGGCATCGGGAAGATATAAGGACTCGGCAGCAGGCTTAAACCAATTGAAAGCTTCAGGTTTCCGTTGCTTTTTCAATTTCCCCTGCTTGATCCATTCTTGCTCTTGACGCTTCTGAATGTCTTCGGGAGTGCCGACGTAGAGAGCAACGGAGTTTCTGGAAAGATTAGCCATCTGTTCCTGAGCTTTTTTACGAGCAGCTTTTTTCTCCTTTTTACCTCCCCAATAGCCTGTAGCTAATTGACCTTTCTTGCCATCCGGGATTATAGCTAGCAAACCCAAAGCTATCAAACAGCTGGTGATGGTGATTCCCTGATTAGTTTGGGAAAAATCTATAAGATTTTCTTTGGTAAGTTGCTGGTAAATTAATCCCGGAGGTAGACTAATAACGTGATTTGAAGTCTGGTTCATTTTTCTTTGAAAATTGAAAATTGAAGACAACTATAGCGGTTTTCAATTGGGTGAGGTACAGAGTCCTGGGTTTTAGGGAACAGGGAATAGGGAATAGGGAACAGGGAATAGGGAATAGGGGGAAAATCCTGTATACCTCACCAAATTAATAAATGCTATATCGTATTTTCAGGCTAGTTTTGCGTAAGTCCGAGATCTTGCACCATTGTCATTAATCGTAGGGTGGGCAGTGCCTACCAACGCGCTTTGCAAGCTTGATTATCTGTCTGGTGCACTGCCCACCATGAACTACATGAACCAAGCTAATCGTAGGGTGGGCAGTGCCTACCAACGCGCTTTGCAAGCTTGATTATCTGTCTGGTGCACTGCCCACCATGAACTACATGAACCAAGCTAATCGTAGGGTGGGCAGTGCCTACCAACGCGCTTTGCAAGCTTGATTATCTGTCTGGTGCACTGCCCACCATGAACTACATGAACCAAGCTAATCGTAGGGTGGGCAGTGCCTACCAACGCGCTTTGCAAGCTTCATTATCTGTCTGGTGCACTGCCCACCCTACATGAACCAAGCTTATTGAGAATGGTGCAAGATGTGAGTAAGTCCTGTAAGCTGATATACATTCAAATTGGTTATTACCTGTTCCCTGTTCCCTGTTCCCTGTTCCCTTTGAGGAATTTAGGTATACCAATCTAAATGCTGAACAGCTTAACAATTAACAATTTTCAAATTACTAATGACTAAAGTAAGCCTAAAAAGATTGGATCTTTCTCCTGGTAGGACAGAAATGGTACAGGACCGATGAAATAGGGTGTACAACCTAAATCCACAAACATGTTACGGACACAATAGCGGAAAAACAAGGCTGTACCAGCAGAGCCTTCTGTTTCTGATGTATCCCAAACCACTACCTTAAAGGCATCGCCAAAGGGGTGTCTACCAGTGGGTTCCATCCCATCATTTATTTGTCCTAAAAAACCGGAACCTCCCTTAACTTCTTGATATTTACCACTAATCCACTGCTTACCTTTGATACTTGGCTGACCAGCTAATTCGATATGAGCGCATTCACTTTCACAGGGAACTTTAAATCCTTCTTGATCACTACCGGAAATGGTATTTTTGCGTTGAGATTCAGCTATACCAAAGGCGATATCTAAAATACCAATGGCGCTCCCTTGTGCTTGAATCGGATTGGGAAATTGGGAAAATTGTACTTGGGATAAGCCAGGAACTTGAGCGATATTGGTATTCTGCCAATCCTTAAATGCAGCCAGGGGAGCAACATCAATACCAGGTAGGGAATCTAAGGTATAACCCGATAGGTCAAGGGTGTCAAAGGAAAGGTCTCTGAGGTGGGGTGAGAATGCTAAAAAGTTTCCTAAGGTTTCTGTTGGGTCAAAGCTACTGGCCAAATTGATGGATAGTAAACCAAAGACTGGTTGCAGCTGTTCTATAGTATATCTCTCCAAATCAGGGATGGCGTCTACTAAGCTACCTAAGGTTTGGGAGCTCATTAACCCAAAATCTGCTAAGGAAAAATTTCCTAAGTCGAATCCGCTTAGGGACATAATGTTATTCAAGCTAAAATTTTGTAGCTCAAATATCTGCTGAAAGTCTCCTAATTTCATATATTGGTCTGGTGTTTGACCAGCTAACCATGTCCTTGATGGGTCATAACCTACGGCTTGAATCACTTCTGAAGACGCTTGAAAAGAACCCCCTTGAGAAATACCGGGAAAACTTCCGAAGGTGACTTGATTCCAATTTGGTAGTTTAGTTCCCTCCCAAGGGGTGGTTGGCACATAGTCTTTCAGAGGATAACTTGCAGCATTTAATGCTAGCTTGGGTTTTACTTGTGGTTTTACGTGTGGTTTTACTTGTGCTTCTACCTTGGGTTCAATTTTCGTTTCTTTTACTGGTAGTTTACTGTTTTGAACAGGAGTAAGAGTTGCGACTGCTGTTGGCATTCTTAATCCAGAGGCAATAAGAATACCAGAAAGTAAAAAGCAAAGACCTAAGCCAGTGACGAACCAATATAGTATAATAAACCCTTTTCGACGATGCTTATCCATTTGCCACCAAGGTTTATTTTTATGGGATTTTATCTGATGCTTACTGCTCATTATTTTTCTCCTGGATTACGACTTCTTTAGTTAGGACTTCAATGGTGTCTTTCTGTTCATCTCTTTGTGAAATGGCTGTTGGAACAGTTGGACGACGACCCATTTGTTGCAATTTATCGGCCAATTCTAAAGAAATACCGGCTTGAGTGGCTGCATTTGAAATAGTCTGACCGTCTTTGAGAAAAACTACAAAATTATCTAACTTTCTATGGAGTTGTGAACCCTTGACTAAAAGTCCTTGTAAGGTTGCTCGAAAGATCCCCCGCTCTATGGCATCGACGACTATAAAGTCTACGGAAGGAGTAGGTTTATTAAACTCAATGACTACTTCGCTAGGTCGGTCAGCTGGAGTTACTTTAAATAAGTAAATTTGCCTACCCTCAACAGAACGAGTAACTACTGTCAAAAGTGTGCTATTTGTCTTTGGTATACCAGGAATATCAAGTTGTTCAATCCGGCGCAAATGAATTACAGTTGCCTGATTATACTTACAGTTTTTTTTAGCAACTAAGTTATCTAAGCAACCATCGACATCAACAGCAACGAATGAGGGATTATCAATCCAGAGTTTTTCAATAACTTCTCCAGTAGAAATGAAACTGATATTTACCCCATATCCTGGAGCCAATGCTACTGGAATTGGGCTATTTTGAGGCACTGAAGATTGCCCAGAAGAGGTTAGACTTACCCGTTTGACTGCTATAGCTGAATTACCAGGATCTGCCCAAGCTGGCTTAGCTAGAAAAAGGGATAAAGCAAATAGTAAAAAAATCTGAGTTTTGGCTGGGGTAATTTTTAACTCTTGACCTAATTTGATTTCCAAGGCTGAAAAAAAATTAGTCATGGCTACTTACAAGCTCCTAAAATGAAAAATTCAAACGTCAAAATGTAAGTACAGCAGTTTTCAATTGGGTGAGGTACAGATTTCTAGGAGGGGTTAGGGGTGGGTTTCTCTGTCCTGTTCCCTGTTCCCTGTTCCCTGTTCCCTGTTCCCTAAAACCAGGAACTCTGTAGCTCACCAAATTGAAAACCGCTATACTACAATTCAAAGGGTGTGTTGACAAAAACTTGTACCGAACTCCCGGCACCCATATACCACAGTTTGGGCAAATTTTGTAGTCGGCGTGTTGCTGAAGCATTACGCTCGACAATGTCCTGAGCAAGAGGTTTAAACCCTCCCTCAAGCACTGCTCCCCATAGGTTGCGGTCTCGACTAGTGAAGGTGCTAGACTGGCTTGAGCCAAAACCACTGGAGGTGATAATTTGACTCCGTTCAGGTTGATTGAGTACTTCTCCTACTTTGGCAGCAGAACCAAACAAGAAGGCGATCATGTCATTTTTGGCGATATCATCAGAACCCCGATCCCAGACATTCGCCACCATGGGATTACCTTTATTTCCTCTGAGACTAATCACTCCTGGGGGTAACTGATATTCTTGGTCATCGATGATTAATGCGATCGCATCACTATTCACTAGTCCACTGTCATCAACCATGTCACAGAGAAAGACAATTTTGCTACCAGCTTTGAGCAAAACTTGGTTATCTTCATCCACTAGAGGCTCACTCAGACGCACCACAAATCGTTCATCCAAATTTGGTTGTTGAGAATTTCGAGATAGGTTCGACTTTGTCCAAACAATTGGTGTCACTAATTCTCCAGCTGCTTCTTGACCAAAGGAAAATAGCTTCCGTCTGATTGCTCTGCCAGCTAAAATACTGGCTTCTTCTGAGATAGCAACTTGATCAGCAAAAATAACTGGAGATCCATTGAGGGGTTGGGGAGGATTGGGAGAGTTGGAAACTCTCTGTACAGCTGGAATTGAGTATGTATTAGCAATAGTAGAGCGTCCCCTGATCCCATTGTTTCGTTGGGCTACTGGTTGTGTTTGTGGGCTTGGTTCCATCATCGCCACATTTTCCTCTGGCGCTTCTGGAGTATTGACGGAACTCAAACCATAACTTCCCAGTTGGCTCAAAGCCAGCCATTGCTCCATGGGATCTATCTTTGGTGCTGGGGCTGGAGGAGGTGGAGGAGGTGTTGGTGCTTTTGCCACAGGGGGTGGTGTTGGTGCTCTCCGCACTGGTGCTGTCCGCACTGGTGCTGTCCGCACTGGACGGGGTGGGGGAGCTTGACGAATTACTACTGGTTGCTGCACTGGACGCGGTGGTGGCGGAGCTTGACGAATTATCACCGGTTGCCGTACTGGACGGGGTGCTGGACGGGTTGATGCTCTTACCACAGGAGGGGGTGGTGCTGAACGCACTGCTGGCCTAGGACGAGGTGGTAGAGCTGTTTTCGGTGATGGGGGTTCTTCTGAGTTGGCAAGCTCTATGGTTGTTTTTGGTCTTTTTTTCTCTTGAATGGCTTGAATCTGTTTTTGTTGCTTGGCTAGGGCTAATTCAGTCTTCAGTCGTCCGATTTCAGAATCGGTCGCGTTTTCCGATTCCTTCTCAACACTGGTGGGAATCGGACTAACTTTTTCGACCAATTTCTTCTTAGAAGACAAGGAGGTCATCCCTGTAAAAACTAATCCGGCGACTACAGCAATTGACCCAGTTACTGCACCAACGGAAGCACCTTTTGCCCAACCGGATTTTGCGAATTCCGCTTGGGTAACATTTAAGTCTGGATCTAAATCAGCGGTACCATCAGTCGATGCTATTACCCCCTGACTTGTTGGATTTTTTTCTTGGTCATAACTAGTATCAAATTTTAGCAACTCAGCTAAGGATTCTTCTGTCCATGTCGGGGCGGTATTCTCTGCACCATTGTTCTGCTGAATCAGAGTTTTTTTACTCATTTCTTCTTCAGATTTATCTTCGAAGGTTTGGACATCAAAGTCTTTGAGATCTGATAGCTTCATAATTTCTCCCAGTTGCTGTTGTTATTCCAGTTGCTGTAGTCATTAGTCGCACAACACGGATGTATAAACAGGGACGGATGCACGGATTATTGGACTCTTGGACTCAGGACTATTCGACTCATAATTCAGGTTTATTTCGAGTCTAAATCTTTGATACTGACCACCTCCAAACCTTTCTCTCTGGCCTTAGCAATAATTGGAGGTAGACTATCGTCTGCCATGCCTGGTGAATACTTAGGAGGCTCCACTGCCCGTACATGCACTTGTTTGTTGAAGGGAATATAGCTGGGCAAATTATTGGTAGTATCTAGAACGGTTAAGGTGCCAACCAAATCGATTGTCCATTCCCCTTCTTTTATTTTAATAGGTTCTCTGACAAATTGGGGGACAAAAGCAAATTGTGTTTTACCCTTAAATACGTTGGATGGCGTTAAGTCTACTAACTTTAGGAGAAACGGATCACGAAAATCATCGGCTAAGGCAAAGCTAGCTTTCCAGGCTTGAGTAGATATTTTACCTCGACGCCTACCTTTGCCCTGAATTTCTACTCCTGGATCAGATTCTAAGTTAGAAAAGGGAACGCCATCTTTTCCAGGTAATCGCCCTGTCCAAGTAAACAGGTCACTCATGGTTTTAATTGTAAATGCTTTAATTACCTCTGGTGTCCGTTCTTTATTTCCAATGGCTTCTACGGCAGTGGTTTCACCAGTCTTCAATTGCACCAAGGAAGGAGCTGGCTTATTAGCTAGCCTTGCTTGAGCGCCATACAACAGGGCTAGGAAAAACAGAATTAAGGTATTGTAAGCAAAGTTGCTGATTAAGATAATTCCCAGACTATCCGTCACATTGAAACTGGATAACCAAGTACTCTTCTTACCTCTTTGGAGAAATTTTAGCTTATTCTGAGGAGAACTAGTCGTGCTTTCCATTTATTTCAAGCCTCCTAATACAAAAGCACTGAAGGAGTTTAAGCTATTAAAAATAGCTAGACCTCCTCCAGCGGCTAATACTAACGCTAGGATGGGGGCAATTAATCCAGCGACAAAAGCAAAAACTAATGGGTTATAACTCTCAGCATTAACAATTAATGTGGCGACTAAACCAACAATAATGTTGTAGCATATTTTCACTAAACCGATGGAGAAAAAGCTAATTAACCAAGCGTAAATTGCCTTAGCTCCCACAGGTAATAATGTGGCCCCTACCGCTAAGGGACCTAATAGTCCGGTTAGCAACATGGAAACTTCTGCTACCCACTGAAATGCCATCCCAATCGACATTAACCAACCCGTTACTGCGGTTTGTAACGCAAAGCCGACTCGTTCAGTAACATTCAGAGGGTTAAGCAATGAACCAATTTGAGCGAGCAATGCCTGAGATGAGGGTTTTAAGGTTTTAGAAAATTCCTGTGCTTGTTGCTCTGCATTTGTTAAACAATCCACCTGTTGTTGAACATCGACGATAGAATCACATTGAGAAACCAAGGAATCAATAACCGCCTTCGCCCCAATATTTTCTGTCACAATTTGGTAGGATTCTTGCAAAGAAATTCTGGCAGATGCGTTTTGCAGTAGTGAATTAGAGGTATTGTTGATTACACTTCTGAGTCCTTGGGTGCCATTGGCTAACATTGCTCCATCATTCGCTAACAAAACTGCGACTAATAAGGGCCAGATGATCTCAGACCACATAATTGGCTCATCGTATTCTATTAAGGCTTTTGCCCATTGAGTCATGAATAGAACTAAGCTTCCCACGGCAAAAAACACCCCCAGTTTAGCGATCACAGCATACAACCCACCTCCGAGGACTTCACTCCAGAGCTCATTCATGGCTTCTGCGATCGCAATTTGTCCGGTACGACCATTCTGGATAATCTGGGAGGCTCCATTACTAAATTGAGCGATTAAGTTGGGGGTGACTATCATTTAATGATTACCTCTTTACGTGATTAGCGATGGGATGACCAGAGTGGAGACAATGGGGAGAGTGGGTAGATGAGGAATTCACAGAGATCGGCAGACGGAGGAAATCCGGAATATAAGGACAAGCAGACATGGCGATCGCTACACATGGTGATAAACAAACAAGGTAGGAATAGGGACAAGCAGGTAAGCCAGACCAAGGAGACATAGGAGAAATAGTTCTGAGTGAGGAGTAATATAGCGCTACGCGCAAGGCAAGAGGCATGCATGCTAGAGGCAAAGGTGCGCTTGACCCATTAAGAATTAAATTGGCCACGGGTCGCACCTAAAAGTTGACTACAACAAGTTTTGCTGCTTGTATCAATGTCAAACACCTTAATGGGTAGTCCTATAAGTGCTAAGTGCGTGAGTTCAGAATCGATAAATAATTGCAAAATTCTGCGTCCAGATAACTGTTGACGGTCAACGGTTAACGATTAACAATTAACGATCAACAGCTACCTGTAGGGTGGGCAAGGTTTTGCCCACCCTACCCATGGATTCTGTGCGTAAGTCCTGTAACTAAAACAAGCCACTTAACGAGGTGATTCTCAAAGTTTCCATACCAGCGCCCAGTTTTTGGTATTGATCTGCCTGAGTTTGTCCATCCAAAGCACGAGAGATATTGCTTTGGAGCATGTTAGAAATTTCTTGTCGTTGCGCTTCCTCAACGGTAGCGGCTTGCAAGGAGCCGAGTATGGCGGCTTGACGAGCATTCTGAAGAGCGACTTCTTTGATCACATTCTGGGTAACTGTGTGATTTTGAGCTGTTTGTGCTGATTGCTGTACCTGTGAAACAGTATCCTGCATTTGCTGTAGCTCCTGGATTGACTGCTGCTGTCCTTCTTGACTCAGAACACGAGAGGCTGATGCTCTAGCAACTTGCCTTTCTACTTCATTAGCAAGTTTGTCTCCTTCATAAATTGGGTAATCGCTTTTTTGGAGACTTTCCTCAATTGACTCTCTGACCTCTTCCACATCGGGGAGACCTAAAACTCCCATGGAATCTTCCAATGCTGATTTCAAATCGTTGTCTATGGTTTCTGGTAAATTGGTAAATTCATCGAAGAAATTTGTAAAGTAAGACTTAACCTTCTGAAATTCCTCAACAAAGGAGTCAACAAAACTATCCACAATTCCACCAGAAGCATAGGCTGGTTTAGGAGCTGTTGTAATTAGGGTACTAATAATTAACAACTGCATCCAAGTTTTGGTGACATTTTTCGCCATGATTGAACTCCTAGATTGAATAGTTACGAAAAAATGCTGAAGGCTGAAAACTGAAAGCTGAAAGCTAAACCATATAGCACTACCCATTGAGATTAGGACATTCCTAAACTCCGAAACGTAAGTAATCGCTTACTTTTGACTTCTGACTTCTAACTTCTGACTTGCGCGTAGCGCTATAAAAGTGTATCCCTGACTTACCTAAATTATATACTATTTTTCAGCTTAATTTTGAAGTCGAACTTTTGCTCTCGGCTCGGGTAACTTTGAATTCACGACTTCGACTTCTGAATTACGCATTTCTGCCATTTTTTTACTAGCATAATGCATAGCCATAATTTTATCCTGGGGATGTAAGCGCATTGCTGTCTGACGAATTGCTGATTCTTCAGGATTATTAGCAACTGCTGTTAACAGTGCTGAACCGGGATAAAATCGACAGTAGGTGTAAATACCATTGTCATCGAGTAACCATTGAGAATACATTCCTTCTTGTTTAGGAAAAAATCCTTCTGTGGCATTTTTGTTAATAATGCCTGAAGGATATTTCAAAATATTGACAAAGCTATCTACTGCTGTTGGTTGAATTCTCCCTACTAAGCGAGTTGTTATATTCTGAAAAATTTTCGCTGCACTGGGAGACTTGGAAATGGTATCTGGATCTTGAGCCGATAAAATTACCCGAATTCCGGCTTTGGCTCCATTAGCACACAATCTGCCAATTAATTCAGCAATGGAATTATACTGGAACAGAATCGGACTTTCATCGATGAAAAATATACTCACCGGTGAGGCTAAAGAACGTCTTAAGGCTGCTGAGTAAATCCCTAAGGAGAGTAGTGCAGCATCTTCGTCACTACTAATATTGCGTAAGGCAAAGACTAATAACTGAGCATCACTTCTAAAGGTAGAAGGACGACTAATCGCTTGTCCTACTCGGCTATTGATCCAATACCTCAGTCGCAATTTGACTTGATCTAAGGCTTGAAGGATATCCCCAGATACAGAGGTAACCCGCAATCTCTCTAAGGAACAAAAATCAATAAAATCTGCAAGGGTAGGCATTAATTGCCATTCTTGAGAGTCTAAGCCATTGATATTTGCTGCTACATAACGGTCATGGATTTGATCATCATCAAAAAAGGCTTTGATTGCTAGGCTTAACATGGCTCTGATGTTATCCGTATAAGTCCGGTCATGAAACGTCGTGGAGCCAAGAACCATTAGCATTAGTGCTTCGACTAAGAATTCTTTGTATTCTGTAAGTCTCTCTTGTTGTAGTTTACCATCTAATCCCTTTAAATTGGGCAACTCGAAAAGATTAACTGCCTCTCGACCAATATCAAAATAAGCTCCTTTATCCCCAAGAAAAGCGGTGTAGTCACTAAAGGTAGAACTGCCATCGGGTTTTGGATAATCCATAGCTGAGATGGGGATACCATGAGCTAAGGCTTGGGTAATAATTCCTGATGCCAACACAGATTTTCCACTGCGGGTGGTTCCGAAAATACCTAGGTTTTTATGCTGTTTGAATAAGTCAATAAAAACTGGCGTACCTCCTTCAGCAGAGATTAATTCAAATCCCGTTCTATCCACTGTCCGGGTTTTGACTACTGGCATCAACCCTGGTGCAATATGGCTTAAATAGGTATGCGATCGCTTAAATGGACGCATTAATAGTCTGCTCCAGGAAATTGGTAAGGTTTCTAGCCAGATTTTCCAAGGATATTCTGTCTCTCTTACCATCCAAGCTGGTGGAGGAAAGTAAGATTTTAAAGTATAACACGCCTGATCTAAATCTTGTGGAGAATCGCGATGGACTAAGAAAACAACTGAGACATTAAATGGCACGGCTCCTTCATAGATAGCCGCCTGAGCCTCGACATTTTTCTGAATATTTAATTGTGCTTTAACATTAATCGTATTTTTCTCTTGTGCATATTTTGAGGAGACATTTGCCTGTTTCGTCAGCGAATGCATTTTGCTGGTTACTGTCTTAATGTTCGCTTTGGAAATCTCACAAAAACAATCGGTGTCATAGACTTCATCTTTTGCCATGACTTGCCAGAGATAGCGCATTTGGGATTCTTTATCCCTCCACCCCTCAGGCTTGTCTAAAAAGAGCATGACTGCGGTATACTGGTCTTTGAGATTAATCCAACGTCGATCAGCAAATGGAATAGCGGTATAGTCTTCCATTAACAGAGAAACTGGGTGGATTTCTGAGTAAACCTCTTCGGTAACTCCAGCTTCAGTCAAGGAAAGCAACTGGGGAACTGAACGAGGTGGTGTATCATTAAATCGCTGCCACACATAATTCCAAGACTCTTGAGCAGAAAGAGGGCGAATCGATAGACCCATTTGATTGCTCAACAGCCTTTCCCAAAATTGATAGCCATTATTAAAGGCAATCTCTATTACTCTCTCGATCTGCTGTTTTTCATACTCATCCAGCTTGCCAATGAATCCGTTCCACCACTTGGTAGCTGTCATCAAAAATTCTTCGATTTTATCAGATGCTCCCTCTCGACCTGATTCTACGGTATAGGTAGCAAATAAATACAACGTCTTTGGCTTTCTAATTCCCCCTTTGGTCAAGTCTTGAATTCGCTTCTTTTCTCCCATGATTAGGTACTTTAACTCGTTAGAGTCTGTATCCTTGAGCAGCTGACTCAACGTGTTTTGTCTATCAGTGTCATCAGTGAAAGACTTTAGGTGAATCGTCAGGGTTTCCTGGTCTGGGAAATCTTTTAACCCAGCTTCGATGGCATCAAAAACAGGGTCAATTAACTCCTGGCGTAAGGTGGTGTGAATGCCTCGACATTCAAAACCAAACACAAATTTAAAGGAAGCTTCTCCTTTTCTGAGAATGTATGCCCCAACATCAGACCCATCAAGTCTGACTTCTAGGAAACTAGCTAACTTACAGTCATCCTCGAACGGCTTTAAGGTTTTCTTTTTACCATTTCCTACATCAACCCGCTTCTTTCCCATCTTTTGTTTAGCTTGATCGTAAGCTTGAGTGGTTGTCATACTTTTTAGCCTTTGCCCTTTGCTTTTTCCCTTTTAACGTCTAAAAGCCTTTGGTATCTACCCATTCCTCTTGTCCATTGAGGTACAGATATAAACTTAGAAAGAAATTTCCAATGGCTAGAGGAAGTTAGCACCCACCAAGTAGACATACCCCAAACTCCGAAACAAGATGTCCATACCCAACTAGCTCCTAGTACTCCCTTGACGATGTAATAGGCAATTGCCCAAATTATTGCCCAGGGGATAAACTGATCGGCTGGAATAGGACCAATTTTCGGTTTTTCATCGAGAGTTCGGTTAACACGACGGAATTGTTGCTGTGAATTATTTGCCATAGGTCAAGCTATTTTGGATCAGACTTGCGTTCCTATCAGTGATTGAAAAAACTTTCAATCTCAATAAAACCCTGACTACTCATCCCTTCAGCTATATCAAACTCAACAGGCAAATTAGATGTACCGTAGTTTATGCCCCTGTGCCAGTGATGTAGCCTGCTAACAGATCACCCAATGTAACTACAATCAAAATGATGATTGGAGTACGGGCTAGGGTTTTCCAGTCATCATCTTGTTGGGCAGCATTGACTACTTTGACCAATGAAATGCCTAAATAAATTAGGAATAGTGCTCGTAAAACGTTAAACACCAGGGACACCAAATCGGCGTCTACTTCAGGAATAGCACTAGTTAGCCAATCTTCTGCGACTTGGAAAAACTGGGCATGGGCTGGCGCAGCGGTAAAGTCCAACATAAACCACAGAAAGGCGAATAGGAAAAGACAGGCTCCTAAACCATATTTCCTGACTAGCCGTTGAATTTGATTCCCAGAATTACTAGGTTGGACTCCAATCCACTTCACTCCCACAACTAGACACATCAAAAATGATACACCCATCAAAGGAGTGACGGAGGTACTGATATAGAGATCCAATGCCATTGCGATCGCAGCCATGACCATTAAATAGCCCAAGGGCACTTGCTTCAACTGAGCAAACAACTTAGCAAGCAACTTAGCAAACATAGTTTCTTTACTTTTCCAACGCTGTTGTTGACGAGGTGACATCGCAACAGAGGACTTGTTGACCATGGTGGATTTTTCTTTCCGTAAATATTCTGACTCTTATTGTGATACAGAAAATTTTTAAATCGCAAAAGCGATCCCAGAGGAATACTTCAATTTATCTTGATTAATAAATGTTACTGATTTAAAGAGCATTTTGAATAAGCTAAATGATTGTAATTACTTCACCTCAAGGATTACAATTACAGGACTTACGCATTTGCCCCCTAAATCCCCCAATTCTGGGGGACTTTGACATCATTACCCCCCAGAATTGGGGGGCTAGGGGGGCGAAATCAAGTTAACCGCGTAAGTCCTGAATTACTTAACCTCTCAATATCATTGGCACAGCTTGCCAACAGTCTTAAAATGTTACTCGTCCAAAAGGAATATATAAATAAACTTAATTTTAAGAAAACTCTGATAAAAGAAAAAAAACTTAACAAAAAAACCGCTGAAACTCAACCTATAGGTAGAGGCGTTAGTGCTTAGTGATTAATCAGCTATTTTGCTTAAAAGTAAACTTAAGCAATTAAAATACAACAACTAAACTTAAAATATTAATGGATCAAGCATTTATATTTGAGTTGTGAATATAGGATTGAACTAAAAGGGAGCAGGGAGCAGGGACTGAGGCCGTAGGCCACGCGGGGCGCGTTCGGAGCAGTAGGAAAGAGCTTGGAGGATTTGTTGGTGTTATTAAAAAGCGCTGCATCGCTATTCTCTATTCCAAAGTTCCTTCTTCTGACTTCCCTACTCCCTACTCCCTACTCCCTACTCCCTACTCCCTACTCCCTACTCCCTAAAACCTAGAACTTTGTAACTCACCCAATTGATAACTGCTGTATCTACTTCACCAAACCACTGCGAAGTGCTTGCACTGCTGCTTGTGTTCTATCGTCACAGCACAGTTTCCACAGCAGAGACCGAATGTGAGTTTTAACTGTGCCAAGACCTAGCAATAATCGCTGGGCAATTTCGTCATTTGTATAACCGGCTACGATCAATTCCAAGACAGTTAGCTCCCGTTCAGTCAGTGGATTTTCCCTAAGAATCTGATAATAGTCAGGCTCACAGGAATTGATTAAAGTAATCCCAGAAAAATTCTTGCCGGGTGACTTGATACTGTTTTTTAGGAGATAACCAGCTATTTCTGGATCAATCCAGTGTTGCCCTTCATAGGTAGCTTTTAAAGCATCTAAGAAAGTACTGGTGTCTAGATTAGTTTTCGGAAAATTGATACGTTTTAGATAATAGGAGTCTACCCCAGCCCCAAAAGCGCTTATAACAAATTCTTCTGATGTGTCCCAAGATAGCAGCAATATGTTAGGAAAAAATGCCACTTTCCAATTTCTGACTAACCGCAATAATGCATCACTATTGGTTGAAGGCTCTAAATTAATGACTACTACGTCCGGGTTAGATTTTTTTAAAAAGGCCGCCACATGACGCAAGCTAGAAACTTGAGACACCAAACTGACTTCTTTGTACTGCTCCAAGACTTTTCTGAGACCTAACTGCGTCAAATCACCCCTCTCAATCAGTAACACCCGAATTTTTTTGATTACGTTCATAACCATTAATAGAACACTGATACCGAAATTGACAACTTAGGATGTGTTTGCTGACCTGACAACCCAAAAAAAAATGGAAGCGATTGGCCGTAGGCCACGCTACGCGAACGCGCTCCATAGCTCAAGATTGGTCAGCAAGCTTGTGATCACGAGTCGCCACCTACCGAAATTGTTTCCATCGGTTGATTAGCGCTTTGACCCAATATCCCTGATGATACAACTCATAAGAGTAGGTTTTTAACAAAGACGTGAGGCGCGGGGTGTGGGGTGTGGGGGGTAGGGTGTGGGGGGTAGGTTTTTTACTTTGGAGATAGGTAATAGGTAATAGGTAATAGGTAATGGGTAATGGGTAATGGGTAATGGGGAGATGGGTCGGTAATCGGTGCAAATTATTGTAGATTTTCCGACATATTTTGAGTTCTTTATAACCAATTCCAGTACGTACTCGCCCAAATGTAAAAAACCTACCCTTGTGAGGGTAGGGTGTGGGGGGTAGGTTTTTTACTTTGGGGCGAGTACATACTTTTATTGTCTTTATCCAGAGCACGAGTGGGGGAAATATTGTCAAGTACCAGAGCGCGAGTGGGGGAAACCACGGCAGTTCCATCAAGACAATGATGATTTTTAACGACAATAATGGTATATTTTCTTATCCCCCACACCCCACACCCCACACCCCACACCCCACACCTGAGGTCTTTGTAAAAAACCTACCCTTATGAGGTAGGGTGTGGGGGGTAGGGAAAATCAGTTCTTGTTTTCTAGGGCGCGAATTAGAGCTGATAGTAATTTACCATTCGACTCGCATTGACTAAGAAGGGAGTCAATAACTTCACCCGACCCTAACTTCACCCTTTTCGATAGTAGAAGATGAGTTTCTAATTCTTTGAGGGAACCTTGTGCAATATATAAAAACTGAATATACTCAAGTCTTGTTTTTCTTCCATATCCCTCAGCAATATTAGCTGGAATTGAAGCTGATGCTCGGCGAATCTGGGAAATCATTCCATAAAGTTCTTCTTTGGGAAAATGACGAGTAGCTAAATAGCACATCTGAGCTAAATCCATCCCTACCTGCCAAACCTTTAGGTCACGATAAGATTCTATTGTCATTATATGATACAAGTAAACTATCTTTCTTCAACCCCACACCCCACACCCTACACCCCACACCCCACACCCTGTCTCCTTTTTAGCCTTGTTGTCACCCCCTCAGCTTATTTACCCTTAGTTGGGTTTTTGGCTTGCTCTAAGGCAATTTCTTTAAGGGCTTGATAAGAGTTGATATTAGAAGCACCCTCAATTGCCTTGACTGCTAAATCCTGAACTTGTTTGAGGGCAGTATCGAGTTGCTGGGAAAGACTGTGTATCCGTGCTGAGGATTCCTTTATTGTCTGTTCCAGGGATTCAATTCTTAGCTGATAGACACGATTATTTCCTTCTAATTCCTTATTCTGTAAGTCGGCTTGAATTTTGACCTGGTGGCTAGCAATCGCTTTGCCTTCTTCTTGGGCTTTTTTGATAGCAACTGATTTTTCTTGGTCGAAGGCTTCTACCTTAGTTTTTAATTCTTCAAACTGCTTCTCTCGCTCTGCGATCGCATTTTCCCGCTCTGCCCATTGTTTCTCTTGTTGTTGCCTCGTTTCCTCCAATTCTTTGTATAAACGTTCTTGGTTATGGTTGTAGGTTTCTTTATCTAAGCTGCGTTGTAGGTCTAAATTATAATCATACTCTTGAGCATCTCGCTTACGGGTTTTATTTTGTTCTTCATTCCGTTCTTTAATAGCTCGTTGCTGTTCCTCTTGTTCTTTGTACCAGGATTGTTTTAACTGATTTATTTGCAGCTCTAACTCTTCCCGTTTTTTGTAAATTTCTTCATCGAAAGCTTTAGAGCTATTCTGATAGGTTTCGATTAAGGTATCTAAGGTATCGTCTTGAATTTCTGATAAATTGTGGAGTTCAGCAAGTTGTTGAGTTTCCTCAGTAACCGCTGTTCTTAATTCTTCTAGTTTAGCGGCTTCTGATGTTAGTTTTTCCGACAACTCACTGACACTACTACCAAACCCTAATTGCAGCTTAACCAGGCTGTCAAGGGTATACATCATTTTGTCTTTCATGACTTTTGCTGGTACGGATCCATTAGTTTGCTTTTTTTCCACCGTGGATACTTGAGGAGTTGCCGTTTTGTTCATCTGCTTCATTTCTTTTTCCAAAGCATTTCGTTCTGCTAGTAATTCCTTGTAAGCTTCTAAAATTTCTGCTTTGGTGTTCTTGCTGTTAGGTTTGCGTGTCATACTTTCAAGGTTAGATTATGTTTGACAATTTCTGAACTGATATCACTATTCACTAATTTTGATCCTTGCTTCTTGAAGACCCATCAAAAGCTTTCAAGGTCAGGGCTTGGGACTGTTTCAGGGTCTCTTGTAGCTGACTATAGAGATTTTCAATTTGTTTATTTTGTTTTTCTATGTGTTGCTCCAAGGACTGAATTTTAATGTCATAACCCTGTTGCGTAACTTCCCAGCCTTTGGTTAGTAAATCAGCCTGTACTTTAGCGTCGTTTTGGACTTTTTTAATTGCTTTATCTTTTACTTTTTTAACGATTTCATCTAGCTCAGCGGGGAAAGCTTCCACTTTCTGTTGATACTCTTCAAACAGGTCTTGAGATTCTTGTAGCTTCTGTTCTCGCTCAGACCATTGCTTTTCTTTTTCTTGATTGGCCTCTTGCAATTCTCGCTCCTGGTTACGGCTCAGTTCTTCATACTGATCCGTCTCAATTTTACGGTTACGTTCTAATTCGTATTGATAGTCAGCTTCTTGGCGTTGTCGTTCCCGAGCCAATAATTCGTTTTGTTCTTGACGTGCTATTTCAAAGTCTTCCTGGTCTTTTTGCCAAAGTTTACGTTTTTGCTCTTGGTCTTTTTCGATCTCTTCTCGCTGTTGATCTGCTTTTTGATCTAGGGATTTTAGCTTTTCTTGGTGCTCTTGATTGAGCAAATGTAAGGCATCAGCTACAACTCGAGTTTTCTGAAGGTATTGCAAGTGTTCAGTTTCTACTTTAATCGCCAGCTTTAGCTCATCAAGTTTAGAGGCTTCTGAGGATAATTTTTCTGACAATTCATTAACAATGGTGCCAAACTCTAGCTGTAAATCAGCCATTCCTTTGACAATATTATCAACGGTATAGTTTGAGGCAGTTTCCAGCACTTGTTGATTTTTAGCTTTTTCTGCTTCTTCTTCTTTGGTGGCAATTTTTGAGTCAATGTTTTGCCGCTCTTTTAGGATTTGCTCAAAGGCTTGGAAAATCTGGTCTTTGCTGTCTTTTGTGGCAACCATATAGTGTGTTCCTTTGACGATATTTAGATTTTTTTAATTGAAAATGATTACTTGAAAATTGCTATAGCGCAGGGAATAGGGAGTAGGGAGTAGGGAGCAGGGAGTAGGGAATCGGGAATCGGGAATCGGGAATCGGGAATCGGGAGTAGGGAGTAGGGAGTAGGGAGTAGGGAGTAGGGAATCGGGAATCGGGAAAAAATAGGTGTGTGTATTTCATTAATATGGAAAACGCTATAGTAGCCGGTGGCTGGTTAGCAATATTCATCCACTAACTACTCCCTACTAGAACAGTGCTCTTAAAACAGTGCTCTTATTTGACAATGCTCTTATTTGAGATAATTCCCAAACAAGAGGTTTCCCTATCAGCCAGTGGCTAATGGCAAGTACCCGACACTACCCACAGCGATACGCGATCGCGTAGCGTGGCCGTAGGCCAATCGCTGCTCTACAATCGTTCGTTGTAGGAGGGATGTGATGGCTCTAGGGGTGTGGGTGCAATGGTTAAGAGGAAAGACTATAGTAGTACAAATGTTCTACTTTATTGTACTGAAACTCTAATGGATAAGTCAAGGGCAAATTGCCCATGCTACGCTGGAACTCAAGTAGCTTTGTCATAGAAAAACACCTGAAACCCTGTTTATACAAGGGTTTCAGGCTTCATTTAGTCTGGATTTACTCAAATATAGGGAATCGGGAATCGGGAATCGGGAATCGGGAACAGGGAATCGGGAATCGGGAATCGGGAACAGGGAACAGGGAACAGGGAATCGGGAATCGGGAACAGAGCTGGTTGAGTGACTTTAGATCATGGCGTAGGTTGGGTTGAGGCAACGAAACCCAACCAAGGGTGAGGTGTTCGTTGGGTTAGCGATCGCGTAATCCAACCTACGGGACAATCAGCATTTCAAGGGTCTTGTCAGTTAATCCCCGGTCCGGGGTGGGTGACCTTACAAGGGTAGGTTTTTTACAAAGGGGCGAGTATGTACTTTTATTAGGTATAAATTCCTGAAAATCTGTATCAAAATACACAATTATTTCCGGGATAATTCTCCCCATTTCCCGCTCTTCCCCTCCTGGGAGGGGTTAGGGGTGGGTTCCGATTCCCGACTCCCGATTCCCGTTCCCCTCCTGGGAGGGGTTAGGGGTGGGTTCCGATTCCGGACTCCCGACCCAAATGTAAAAAACCTACCCTTATGAGGTGACCGGGTGTGGGGAAAATAGAAGGGAAAATCCCTCAATTCAATTCTCTGGAAGACATTCCCAACTGATATCCTAGGGCCTTTTTCTTCATGGTCTGGAAAATGTTGTAAAATCCATTAGCGCGAGAAGGGGTTAAACTAGCGTTCAATCCTATGTCTTGAATAAAGTCAGGAGATAGGTTGACAATCTCTGTCGGCGTCAGTCCATTCAAGCCTTCAATCAACAACGCTACTAATCCTTTAACCAATTGGGCATCTGAGTCTCCCTGATACAAGACTTTGCCATCATCCAAGTTAGCGGTGATATAAACCTGGGACACGCAGCCAGGAACCTTGTTTTCTGGCACTTTATCAGTTTCTGGCATTGCCTGAAGCTTCTTGGCGTACCACAGCAACTGCTGATACCGTTGCTTGGGGTCTTTGCGGCGCTGAAAGCGTTCTACAATCCGAGCAAGAGCTTCTGGTAAAGGGCTTGAGGTGGCTGACATACCCAATGTTTAAAAAGGATTAACCATTTTATTTATAGCAGTTCTCAATACCGAATTGATAACTAGACTTCGCGGCAGTTGTCGGGAACAGGGAATAGGGAACAGGGAACAGGGAACAGGGAGGAGCTGATCAGGGTAGGTTTTTAACAAAGACGTGAGTATCAACTTTGGGGTGTGGGGTGTGGGGTGATTGGACTTGTCTTCCTTTTCCTCCCTACTCCCTACTCCCTACTCCCTACTCCCTAAAACCCAGGACTTTGTTCCGAACCGAATTGATAACTGCTATAAATGCATATTAGCTGATCAGTTGACATCCAGAGGAGTACAGAGTTTGTGAGCCAAGATAAATCGTCAACGGTCAAGGGTCAACCGTCAACCTTTGATAAACAAAATCCTCGCCAGTTAGCATTCCTAGCCCTCCGGGATATTCATCGGCGGGGTGCTTTTGCTGATATTGCCCTGAATCGAGTGCTACACACTGCTCAGTTAACTGGTGCTGATCGGGGCTTAGTGACAGAATTAGTTTATGGTAGTGTCCGACGACAGCGCACTCTGGATGCTCTACTTGACCAGTTGGGCAAAAAGAAAGCGAATCAACAACCTCCAGATTTGCGCACTATACTTCACCTTGGACTATATCAGCTGCGCTATCAAGCCCGAATTCCTGCTTCAGCAGCGGTCAATACCACCGTTGACCTAGCGAAGAACAATGGCTTCAAAGGACTGGCAGGGGTGGTTAATGGTTTACTACGAAACTATGGCCGTTTAGCTGCCAATTCCCCTGACCCTTTGCAGTTGCCAGAAGGGGATATCGAGCGTTTGGGCATTTTACACAGTTTTCCCGATTGGATGATCGAGCTGTGGTTACAACAGCTGGGAGCAGAGGAAACAGAACAGCTGTGTCAATGGTTTAACCAATCTCCTACCATTGACTTACGGGTAAATCCCCTCAAGGTGTCCATGGAGGAAGTGGAGGCAGGGATGCAATCTGCTGAACTGGCTATTCAGCGGGTACCTCCCTTGGTCTCCCACCAGGACGAGGGGAATGGTCAGATTATCCCTATTTTCAGCAACCCAGCTCAGCTCCCCCAAGCACTGCGGGTTGTGGGTGGTGTTGGTGCGATTCAAGAGCTACCGGGATTTAAAGAGGGTTGGTGGACTGTTCAAGATTGTAGTGCCCAGCTGGTCAGTTATCTGCTGGACCCTCAACCTGGTGATGTGGTGATTGATGCCTGTGCTGCACCGGGGGGCAAGACAACTCATATTGCGGAATTAATGGCAGATCAGGGCAAAATTTGGGCATGCGATCGCTCAGCTTCCCGCCTCAAAAAAGTCCAACAGAATGCCGAACGCTTACAATTACAATCGATTCAGCTCAGTACTGGTGATAGTCGGGATTTACCTGAATTTACTAACATCGCTAATGCTGTGTTATTAGATGCTCCCTGTTCCGGTAATGGTACCCTTCACCGACGTCCTGATATTCGTTGGCGCATGACTCCAGAAAAAGTCCAAGAACTTACTGTTTTGCAAAAAGAATTGTTAGAGCATACCGCAACTTGGGTCAAGCCCGGAGGTGTTTTAGTGTATGCTACCTGTACCTTAAATCCTCAAGAAAATGAGGGGGTAATACAATGGTTTCTGGAAGGTCATTCTCAGTGGCAAATTGAACCCCCTACTCTTTCGTTTCTTAAGGGGTTTTTAACACCGGAAGGTTGGCTGAAAGTTGTGCCCTATCGAGACCAGATGGATGGTTTTTTTATGGTGCGGTTGAAGCGGATGATATAGGAAAGGGAACAGGGAACAGGGAATAGGGAGTAGGGAGTAGGGAGTAGGGAGTAGGGAGTAGGGAGTAGGGAGTAGGGAGTAGGGAACAAAAATTATCACAATTGATTTAGTTACCCTATAGCTACCTTTAGTTAGAATGCTCTTGCAGCCAGTTGAGTAAGTCTTCACTGGTGTTAAAATCCCAGATGGCTTTTGATAAACGGTCTAGGTCTTGGTTGGTCAAGGCTTCGATTAATGCGTTCGCATTCCTGGTTAGTTGTCCAAAACGGCTCTCAAGCAGTCCCAATAGTAAATTTCTTTTCCCTTCTAGCCTTCCTTCTTCTCGTCCTTCTTCTCGTCCTTCCCTTTTCGCGAAACTCCATGCACGTCGCGCGTCCTCCAAGGCCATCTCCTGTTTGCGGAGTTTTTCCACTTCTGAGACACTCAACCCCGCTTGATTCGCTATTGTTAAAGCTTGTTCTAGCTGTGGGATTTCCCTGAGCTGGTCAGGAATGATTTCTAAGTTGGGCGCTTCTTTGATAAAAAATATCCACTTATCTATCACACTGTCTAATTCTTCCAGTTGCTTAGTAAATTTGGGTAGTTCCACAAACACTAGCTTTAGCTCGTTCTCCTGATAAGGCAAGTGGTCTTCTTCCTCTTGAAAGTAAAAACAGCTAATGACTTTTTCGGTTGAGGGGAATAACTTAAAATCCGTGATGGTTAAAGCAATGACCGGATTGAGATCGAAATATCCCTGTCCCGATTTAAGTTGATTTCCATAGGTTTTGCACAAGTTATACACCACTCGCTTCTCGAAAGCCTCCACATTCCAGAGTTGCATCTCAATGATGACAGTCGTTTGATCTTCTAATACTGCCTTAACATCCAGATAAGTGTCTTTTAAATCTACTACATCCCCCGCACTATAGGGATCAATAATTTCTAAATCCTGGATGACGGAATTACCAGAGTAGATCATGGCATTGAGGAAGGAAATCAGAATATCCTTACTCTGATCTGAGCCAAAGATTTTCTTGAAAGCAAAGTCAGTTTTCGGGCTGATGAATCTCATGGTTTTACAGGTTTACGAGGTTTATATAGGGAACAGGGAGTAGGGAGTCGGGAGTCGGGAGTCGGGAGTAGGAGCAATTGCGTTTGTAATTGGGCAAAAATTCTAATCTTTTTACCAAAATTACCACACTAAATACCATCCCATACTACCAAAAATACTCTCTTATTTATGCCCTATTTACTATTATAGCAACTCTAAATTTCGTAATAAAAAAAAATTCCTAAACCCCTTGACAATTGATTAATTTATGTATATATTAATAATATACACCATTTAAGGATACTGTTGATTATGACTAAAAACATTCCGCCTAACTCCGATGACAATCAAAACCCTCAAAACCCTGGTCGTAAACCTAAGAAAGTCAAGTACGTTTTGATCGGTTCTCCTGAACAAGTTCGGAATACGATTAATGCCATCTATGCCCTTAAATACGCCTATCCCGACGAGTGGAGCACTCCAGAACCTACTGAAAAGCCTGGTGAGGTGATGACCTTTTTGATTCGATATTTCTATGTAGACTAGGATAGGGTTTTGCCAGGGTTTTGACGCCCTGGCGACTAGGAATTGTGGAGGTTATTTTGAAGCGATCAGTTATCAGTTATCAGTTATCAGCTATCAGCTATCAGCTATCAGCTATCAGCTATCAGTTATCAGCTTATGGGTTAGGTCACAGGCTGGAAGCCTGTGCCACAAAGCTGACCACTGACCACTGACCACTGACTACTGACCACTGAGGAATGTATTCGTTGATCAACAGTATCTAGATTTGAGCTCCGCTGTACTTGTGGTGGCTTACACAATAGAATTCGGTCAAGCATTGGGGTTCACCAGAACTTGACCGATTTTTTTTATTGGTATATTTAGGGGAGTTCTAATTTGGTGAGGTATAAAGTCTTGGGTTTGAGGGAGCAGGGAGTTTGTTACACTCTTTACCTTATTTTTACCTTATTTCTTTTTTCGGCCTAAGTCTTGCTTGGTCAAGGCTTCGATTAATGGGATTTGGCGAAAGTGACGCTACGCGATCGCATTCCTGGTTAGTTTGCCAAAAGCGATGCAGCACGGTCTTGGGGTTTTGCCCCATGAGCGACTGGATCAAGACAGGGCCCTCAAGCTGTCGCAATAGTAAGTTTCTTTCCCCTTCTTCTCGTCCTTCCCTTTTCGCTAGGCTGAATGCACCTCGTCTGCTGACGGGGCGCTTGTCACCCCGTCAGCAGTAATTGCTACTCCATTTGCTATCTATATCCACGACGAAGGCATGGAAAATTTGGAAATATGACGATTCTAACTCCTAAGTGCCTGTGACTACGGAAGCGGCCCAATAATAGGGGTGAGCAAAAGGATAGGGTTGGCGCTTAATAGCAGCATATAGTAAGTCATAGAATATGTAACTATCCCGCTTATTGTTTTCAAAGATTTTAGCCATCAAACCCTTAAATTTTTGGCTTTTTTGGATTCTTGCCAAGGTTTTACTGTTCAGTGTTCGTAACCATAATTGGGCGTTAACCAAGGCGGTTGAAACATCCCCATCTCCTAATGTTGGCAGTCGTTTTAGATTTTTGTATAGTTTGATGACTAACAAAGCATTGGCAAGAGGATCGACTGTCCAGAGGGTGCTGATAACGCTAGGACTACCTGCATAGAGAAAACCGCTAGGCAAACCAATATATTCATCTAAACCACTAGGTAAGCCAATATCTTCTTCTTTGTTACTTGAAAGGGTCATCCCACTTTCACTGGCAGAAAGAACGACAATACGACATTGACTGAGGTTAAGTTTAAAGATTTTGGACAAGGTTAGGTCTGCATCTGCTAGGAGTAGGGCTGATTCTAGGGGAGATTTAAACTCCAACTTGCCATGACAGGAAAAGTGGACACAGTGAGCAGAGCGTAGTTGCTTCATATGTTGATTCAGCTTTGCTTCTGTTGCCTCTGCTTCAGCAAGAACTATGCTATGGTTGGGGTCAAAGTATTGTCGGATTTTATCAACTTCTAGTTTCGAGCCAGGCAAGGGTTTTGCTCCAGCTCTCGTTGGGTTTTGGATAGCAAATAAGTTATTAAAATTAGGGCGGTGTTGTTCTTTTATTAGTTTCAGTAACTGGCTACTAGGGGCATAACTTACCCCTCTTTCAAAGCGATCGATAAGTAAATTACCCTTTGATAGGGGTAGAGCATGGAGGGGAAACAGATGCAGCAAACGATGGGGCACTAGAATTAAGCGATCGCATTTAACCCCTTGTTTCTCAAATATTCCATCAATCTCGGAAATGATGTTATCAATATCTAGTATTGTAGCGAGGTTGGCGAGGCGAGAGGATAGATTGGTTATCCATTGGTTTTTTTGTTCGCGGTAGGCATTGGTATAGTCTTTATCCCAATTTTCCAACCTTTCCAGGTCTTCGGGAAAGGATGACACAACTATGGGCTGCTGACTGTGACTAGTGACAATAAAGGTAAGAATTTTATCCCCCGTAACATACCACTCGATAATGGCACTGCGTTGATCAATCAGGCTCTGAATCTCCCTAAACGGAATCGTTTTCACGTTTTGAGTGAGACTGAAACTGGGGTCTATGGGTTTGATTCGATCCAGTACCAGATCTAACTGCTGCTGTGACTGCTGTAATTCTTGTTCTAGTTGTTTCCGTGACTCCTCTAAAGATGGTCGTTGCTGTGGTTGTTTGTCATCACTATTTTTTGAGAGTTTTTCTATAACCACTTCTAACTGTCTTTCCAATGATGGAATATTTCGACGCAGTCGATCTAACTCGGTGATTATTTCTTGGGGAACGTTGCCTTTAGGATAAAGGTCGCGGTTGGTGAGTAATTCCACTAGGTTGCGAGCTTTGCTGCGTTCAACTGTTTCTATCGCTTTATCCGATTGTCCTATATTGATATAGGCTTGCACCATTTTGTGATAAAATGGCGTTCTCTGTGCCATAATCTCTTGGCGACGTTGATCGGTACTTGCCCAACTGCGACTGATTTCCACTGCAGTTATGGCGTGTTGGTAGGCATCAATGGTCGCTTGCCAGTTACCTTGGGTGAAGTAAAGGTTGCCTAAGTTGCTGGAAGTTGTGAGGCAGTTAATGGGATCGGCTTCGGGGGTGTAAACCTCCAAAGCTCGTTGGAATGCTTCAATGGCATTTTCCAGATTATAAGCCCTATCACCACGGATTCTGTCAGAGTAGGCTGTGCCCAGGTTGTGTTGAGTCATTGCCCAGTCGATCGGGAAGTCTGATTTGGTGCGAACGGACAAAGCTAGTTGGAATGCTTGAATGGCTCTTTCTAGATTCTCAGACCTGTCGGCACGGATTCTGTCACGGTAGGCATTGCCCAGGTTGTTTTGAGTCTGTGCCCACTCGATCGGGAAGTCTGGTTTGGTATAAACTTCCAAAGCTAGTTTGTATTGGGCAATGGCACGTTCTATATTCTCAGCCCTGTCAGAGCGGATTCTGTCACAGTAGGCATTGCCCAGGTTGTTTTGAGTCATTGCCCAATCAATGGGGAAGTCTGGTTTAGTGTAAACGCACAAAGCTAGTTGGAATGCCTCAATCGCATTTTCCAGATTCGATGCCCTGTCAGAGAAGATTCTGTCACAGTAGGCTGTGCCCAGGTTGTTTTGAGTCTGTGCCCAATCAATAGGAAAGTCTGATTTGGTCTGAACTGACAAGGCTAGTTGGAATGCTTCAATAGCACGTTCTATATTCTCAGCCCTGTCGGCACGGATTCTTTCACTGTAGGCTGCGCCTAGGTTGTTTTGAGTCTGTGCCCACTCGATCGGGAAGTCTGATTTGGTGTAAACGGACAAAGTTCGTTGGTATGCTTCAATCGCTTTTTCCAGATTCGATGCCCTGTCACCACGGATTCTTTTACTGTAGGCAATGCCCAGATTAGCTTGAGTCCTTGCCCACTCGATCGGGAAGTCTGGTTTGGTGTAAACGGACAAAGTTCGTTGGTATGCTTCAATCGCTTTTTCGAGATTTAATGCCCTGTCGGCACGGATTCTGTCACAGTAGGCTGCGCCTAGGTTGTTTTGAGTCGTTGCCCACTCGTAGGGGAAGTCTGGTTTGGTGTAAACTGACAATGCTAGTTGGTATGCTTCAATCGCTTTTTCGAGATTTAATGCCCTGTCACCACTGATTCTGTTACTGTAGGCAATGCCCAGATTAGCTTGAGTCATTGCCCAATCGATCGGCAAGTATGATCTGGTATAAACGGACAAAGCTAGTTGGTATGCTTGAATCGCTCTTTCTAGATTCTCAGCCCTGTTGTCCCGGATTCTGTTACTGTAGGCAATGCCCAGGTTGTTTTGAGTCATTGCCCAATCTTGGGGGAAGTCTTGTTTGTTGTAAACGGACAAAGCTAGTTGGTATGCTTGAATCGCTCTTTCTAGATTCTCAGCCCTGTTGTCCCGGATTCTGTTACTGTAGGCAATGCCCAGGTTGTTTTGAGTCATTGCCCAATCTTGGGGGAAGTCTTGTTTGTTGTAAACGGACAATGATAGTTGGTATGCTTGAATCGCTTTTTCGAGATTTAATGCCCTGTCAGAGTGGATTCTGTTACTGTAGGCAATGCCCAGGTTGTTTTGAATAGTTGCCCAACTTTCCCGGTTACTCTCACGGGTAAAAACTGTTAGCAACTGTTCGTAACCAGCCATGGCGATTTCGATCTTACTGGCTTTATTACCGAGAGGAAAATCGCTGATCAGGTTGCTGAATTCCGAGATAGTATTAGCGATGTCTTCTGCTATTTCTGGTTCCACTTCTGAGAGTTCAGCACTTGCCCAGGTTTGCAGGATATAGATCAAGTTATCATCGAGTTTGTCTAGGTTGGTTTCCAGGAGTGGGTAGACGATTGTGGGGTCGCTATTGCTGTCTACGGTTGCCTGAAATACCTCCATCAAGAATTGCAGATAGTCTTGGGATGAAGGATAATCTGAGGTAGGGGTTTGTGAGATAAGGAGTTGTTCAGCCAAACGAGCATACTCCCCTCCTAATCGCCCTAAAACTTCAGCCTTTATCTGTGCAAAGGGACGAATTTTTTCTTCTAACCAATCATTACTTGTAGTTGCCGGTGTAAGTAAACGCCCTTCAAATTCCTTTATTGATAACCCTAATTGTTTAGCGACAAACTCAGATACCTGATCAATAACTGAAACGGTTTTACTAATGGGTACACCATCTACTAATAACTCCCTTACCCCTGGCTTAAATTCGTACTCAATATAATCGGGATTTGAATCTTGGCCTACAGGGGTTATAGACTGGAGCAGTCCACTCATAAACACCTCCGCTACATGAATTTGTGCGGATTTTCGTAGCAGGGTTTGCTGAATTAGTTGCACTACAGGTAAACTAACGGGAGCAGCTGCCATTAATCCAGCTAACCGACGCGCCATCGGAGAAGCCGTAGCACGAAATCGACTAACTAATGCTGGTGCTGTCAGTTGGGGTTGAGTGGCTTCACCATCTACCGGTCTTATCTCTACTTGTGGGTCTTGGGATACATCAAAGTTAAACCCCACTGTACTAACATTCCCCTGACCTGCTATTACCTGCGACCACGCCAGTAGTGGGTAGGGTTCTAACGTAACCACGGGAACACTAACAGAGGAAGATTTATTCTGACTACTGTTCCCGACTTCTGAAAGAAGTCCAATGTCATCTTCATCCCAAGGTTTAACAATAAACTGAGAATTGACAACTCCAGGACTAAGAGAATGCAGTTGCACTGGTGTTTCTGAAGCTAAAGCCGTGCGTTCCCAAAGCCGTTCAGGAAGTAGCTGAAGGATAGTAAGTAAATCATTGCGTCCCCACAACTCTAGCACTGGATGAATTAATTGTCTGCGCCAAGCCACAGAAATACAATCACTAACCAATAAAATTAAACGTTGTTTCTTCGGATCAATTAATACCTGGGGAGAATAGGCAGTGGAATGATAACCTCCCGTGCTAGTTTGAGGAAATAAGTCTACCTTTGGTTTATTGATGTCTTCCGTTTCAGTAATCGTTAATTCCCACGTGCGTACATCCCGAAACGCACCATGATGCTTGACTAAATGTTGCAGTTCAATGATTGTCTGTTTCCAAACCGCAGTTGAACTAGTTTTTTCAACCACCAACGCTAACTCTAACCATCTTTCGGGAGTAGGTTTGAGAACTGGTAGCCAAATGTTTGATTCAGCAATTTGGTAAACAGTTGCTTCCTGATCCAATATCGTTTCTATAGCAGATGGGACTTTCCGCATTAACGGACGAAGTGCCCGTCCCAAAGCCAGACTATTTCTCAATGCTACCGCTGCTGGCACTTTAATCGGAATTGCTTCTCGACTTTCTTTAGTCTTTTTAGGTTTGGAAGAGGGTGGATAAACATCAGCACCAGGTTCTGTGACTTCAGGGAATGATGATTCTTGGGTATCTGCTTGAATATCTGGAGTTTGATTTGGGGGTTGCTGTGATTGGTCTTGGGATACCGTTGATGATTGCGATGGCTGCTGTGGTTGCTGTGATTGGTTTTGGGATACCGTTGATGATTGCGATGGCTGCTGTGGTAATGGCTGCTGTGGTTCCTCTGACTGGTCTATTGGCTGGTCTAGATGAACAGCCAACCAGAGAATTTCGGCTATTTCCCGAGCAGTTAAATCAAATCCTGCTTGTTGTAGAATAGCGATCGCTTTTCCAACCATATCCCTTAGGTACTACTGAGGTACTGCAGCAATCGGTCAATTAACTTTGCTTTTTTATGGTCTTTGTCTTCTTCTTGAGAGTCAAGCATGGGATAATCCTCTGTATTAACTGTGTTAGTTAATATATAAATGGCGTTGAGCAATTGGTCTGTAGCCAAGTCTCCTTTCTGCCGTCGCTTGAGAAATGTTTCAATAATCGGTTTGGCTTGTTCAAGACTATCCCCTAAGTGAGCTTTGACAATCCCTTCTAATTCCTTGGGAGTTGGTTCCCGTAAATCTAATCGTAAACAGCGTCGTAAAAAAGCCGGGGGAAATTCCCTCTCTCCGTTACTGGTCAGAACTACAAAGGGAAATGCTTGGCAGGTGACCTTTCCCCTGGGGATGGTTGTAGTTTGATTATCCCAGGTTTTGACAACAATGTCTGGAAACTGGTCACTGATTCGTGTTAATTCCGGGATTTCAAATTCTCCTTCTTCAAAAATAGTCAATAAATCATTGGGTAAATCAATATCGCTTTTATCCATTTCATCAATTAATAATACCCTGGGATAAGTTGAGGGTAGTAACGCTGTTCCCAAGGGACCCAATTGAATATACTTACCAATTTCCCCTAAATTATCCTTGCCGCTTCCTTGAGCATCTTGTAATCTACCAATGGCATCATAACTATAAAGTCCTTGCTGTAAATGGGAGCGAGTGGTAATATTCCAACGTAACACCTCTCCTAATTGTAACTCTTGAGCGACTGCATAGGCCAAAGATGTTTTTCCTGTGCCTGGTTTTCCCGTTACTAATAAAGGACGACGTAGATACAACGCTGCATTGACTAACTCTATTTCCTCTGGCCTGGTCTGATAGGTTTTACCCCGTTCTGTTTTGTCAAATTTCCGCCAGCTAGGAGGCTCAGGAAGGCGTTCAATGCCATTGTGGGGTTGTTCGGGAGTTCCGCGAAATATTTTCCAAGAGTTATTAGTCATAGGGGTGTATAGTTAATCTGGGGTGGTAGTAGATAGGGGTCTTCCCACAAAAGAGCAAGATGGTGTCCGATATGTTCTTGTTTATTCTTCGCTTTAGGAAAAGCTTGTAACCGTTGTTGTTTTACCTTTTCAGGAAGCTGATTTATTTGACAATTGAGTAATTGATCGAGAGCCTGTTGACAATTGATAGTTGTAAAATTATTTTGTCTGAGCCATAAAGTAACGGGTATTGCCGCACGATCAATAGCTTTCAATTTTTCCTCACATGGGGGGTGATTCAATTTTACTCCTATGGCATTTATTTGTTCCAAATGACTATACAATTCTGGCCAATCCTCAAAATTACTAAAAGCAAAGTTAGCTAAGCATATAGTTTGACGTTGATTTTGAAATTGTCTCCATTTTCTTAACCATTTGCCTTGATGTTTATAGTTTTTCAAGCGTCCTATAGAGCGAAAAATAACACAATACTCGCTACCAATTGGAATTGACTGATTATTCTCTTTAATTTCAATTCTTTCAATTTTATAGTTCAAGAGTGCATAGGGTAAAAAAAATACAATTCTTAGTTTATCGTCATATTCCCGAGAATATTTAATTAACTGATCTAGAAAAAACTCTATTAACTTTGGCAAGTCTTCAAGAGAAAATACATCTTGTTCAGATTCTCCATCAGCTGATGGAGTCTCTAAAAATTTACAGTGTTGATGATTTCGTAAATAATCATAATTACTTAGGTCAGGAATGAACCAAGCTGAGACTAAATAACTAGGTTGATGTTGTTGGTGATATTGCTTACTGGAATCTACCTTAACAAGCAGATAAGGTTGTTCATCTAATTTTGGTTGCTGATGATTTTGATAGTGACTGCTAGTCTGAGCTAATAAATCAGAAGGATTATTAGCATTTTTTGTTAACCATTGCTTGAGTTTCTTAGCAGTTGGCTCGGGAATATCTCCAGTGTCTAATAAACGAGCGACGAATTTTACAATACGTTTTTCATCATCAGTTGGTGGTTGAGGTATATCTTCCAATTTTTTTATAATTCCAGAGAAACTTTTAGGGATTTCATATTCTTCATAATAATTAAAGTAGTCATCGGGACAACAAGTTTTATAAGCCTGTTGCATGGGTTTGATGATATTGTCTTCTAAAGGAAACAATATGGTGATTAAACTAGGCGGAATTTTAAATTCTTCGGAATAGAGCTGTTTTAATTCATTATTACCTGAATTTTGGTTAAGTGCTCCATCAAGTAAGTTTCCTAACTTATTGTGAGCATCACAATAAGTTAGTAAGCTGTGAACAATTTGCTTTAAATTTTTACCGCTAGCAACCTCTTTCAGACTTATATTTAATTCATAAAGCACCATCATCTCTAATTCATCTTCATCAAGAAAAGCACTACACAGTGCTTTGTTTATCTTTTTGAGGAGATAACCAGGGGTCTTTCCAGCATTCATTGATGGTTACTTCAATACTTGTGAAACATAGAACTTAATACTCTGACTCTAATTAAGTATCTACACTCTGATTATACCGAGTTCCGTAAATTTTCCTTTATTTGCTGGTATTTGGCAACCTAGTGGTGGCTTACAGGTTCAGACAACCATTTACCACATTCCTTCACCCTTACGTAAATCTGTCAATAACCCTTGCTTCTCTAACCGCGCACAAATAGCACTGAAGGGACTGCCAGCGTTATAACTAGGTTTCCAGCTTGGGTCACCACTATGATGCAGGGCTACTAAATTCCAGTTAATATCAAAACATGGAGAACCAGAGGAACCGGGTTCGGTATTGGTTTTATACTTAACCGTTGTACCATTCTCGTTAATAGTAATAATAGCCTCGGTGTCAAAGGCTATTTTTAAGGGTTCAGCATTGGGATGCTGCACTATAAACAGTGGAGTATCAGGCAAAAACTGATAATATGGCTCTTGTGGTAACTCAATCCACTGGCGCTTTGGAGAATTGGGATCGGGATTTTTCCCAATCGGTTCTTCTCCAGGAGCTCCATCTACTCTCAGCAAGGCATAATCCAATTCGTCAGGGGTTGGTAACGGATTGTTGGTATAAGGACTTTGATCAATTAGCCAGTCATCCTCTACTAAGCGATACTCTGTACCTGGGTTGATAACTTTACCATCCCCTAACTGCTTGTAGTCAAAACGCAGGATAACATTACTAGACGTTGCTTGTTTTAAAATTACCGATTCCACCACATGATAATTAGTAATAACCACATTGGGCGCAATCAGAAAACCTGTCCCAAATTCACGACTATTATCGTTATTCGTAACTTCGACACGACAGACTTGCCCTTCAATTTGACCTAACCTTTCCCGCCACCGATTTACGTCTAAAAAAGAATTGGTTTTCTTAATCAGTCTTTCTAATCTACCTCTTGCTGATAGCGGTTGCGGCATAGCAATAGCAAGATTAAACTCCTGGGCAAAGGCGAATAAAGCTGAGTTATCTGGATTCGATTCACGGGCACCTGCAATCAGGTTATCAACCCATCCTTCTGCTTCTGCGGCTTCAATTAACCTAAACACAATTGCTTTTAAATCATCACCCATTGCTATGGCATTCAGGTGTTTATCAAGCCTGAATCTTACTACTTCAGCCAATCTTTGCTGAGAGGGAAATGCGGCAATTAAAGCATCTCTTAATTGTTGATATTGCTGTCCTGTTAGTTTCATTTATAATTTCCATTTGAGTTGTGAACAGAATCCCTTAGGAAAAGGCAATAGGCAAGAGGCAAGAGGCAAAAGGCAAGAGGCAAAAGGCAAGAGGCAAAAGGCAAAAGGCAAAAGGCAAAAGGCAAAAGGCAAAAGGCAAGAGTTAATCAAGCTCCCCACCCTCCCCACACTTCCCACCCTCCCCACACTCCCCACACTCCCCACACTTCCCGACTCCCTACTCCCGACTCCCGACTCCCTACTCCCTACTCCCTACTCCCTACTCCCTACTCCCTACTCCCGACTCCCTACTCCCTACTCCCTACTCCCTACACCCTATTCAAAAAATAGCTTTCAGGAAAATATTCACTAATCATCATTACCGATTGGCGATTAGAAAAGACGCAATAGGTACGAAAAAGTAAATTTGCTTCCGGTTCAATCTCGAAATAATCAGCTAATTCCTTAGCTGGCTTTTTTCCAGTATCAACAATTTCTTTAAATGTCTCGAATCTCTGCTCTCGCCAGATTTTGCCGATGGGCGTTTTAGTTTTAAGTAAATCTTTTTGAAAGTACTCATCTAAGCGATCAATAACAATTATTGACTCAGCATAGATATAATTCTTGCGACTTATTTTACCCTGTAACAGTATTTTCCGATCAAGTACTGAGCTTCCTTTCTCTAATTCCATTGGATCTATATCATCAGTTGTTGTTACCAATTCCTCAGACAACTTAACTAGACGAATCTGTTCAAACATATAGGCTTCCAACATATCTGTTACTGTGCCATCTGTCGTTAACAGAATTCTTTGGAAAATACTCAGATTCGAAGGGTCTATATAACTTCGATTTAGGGATTGCTGTAGATCATTTCTCATTTTTAATAGCAATTATTATTGGGGTGAGGTATTAATTCTTGGGTTTTAGGGAGTAGGGAGTAGGGAGTAGGGAGTAGGGAGTAGGGAGTAGGGAGAGTGTGGGGAGGGTGGGGAGTGTGGGGAGTGTGGGAAGTTTGGGGAGGGTGGGGAGTGGGAAAAAATTTGCCGAGCTCTTTCCTACTTTTGACTGTTCCCTATTCCCTGTTCCCTATTCCCTTGTACCTACTAACACCAAAAAATTATCCAAACTCTTTCCTACTGCTCCCTGCTCCCTGCTCCCTGCTCCCTATTCCCTATTCCCTGTTCCCTGTTCCCTGGGCGATTTTACAAATACTTCTGCAACAACAACTCCAACTTCTCCTTAGTTGCTTCTGGAGCCTGATCTAAGGGAGTAAAAATAGCATACTTCAAGGCAGAGTGGGCTTTAGAAACGGGTGGATTATCAACTAACCGGCGCACTGTTTCTTGAATCACCTTCTGAGCATTAATCGCATTGCGATTTAGATTATCAATTATCATCTCCACAGTGACATGGTCATGCTCTGGATGCCAGCAATCATAATCGGTGACGAGGGCAAGGGTAGCATAGGCAATTTCCGCCTCCCGTGCTAACTTGGCCTCTGGCAAATTGGTCATGCCAATTACTTTTGCCCCCCAACTCCGGTAGAGATTAGATTCCGCCATGGTGGAAAATGCTGGCCCTTCCATGCACAGATAAGTCCCACCGTTATGTACGGTAACCTCTGGTAACTCCAAACTTGCGATCGCATCCACTAAAATTCCGGCCAGTTGGTTACACACCGGGTGTCCAAACCCAATATGAGCCACAATCCCTTCCCCAAAAAACGTCGAAACCCGATTCTTCGTGCGGTCAATAAACTGATCCGGTACCAGCATATCTAAGGGTTTGACCTCTTCCTGAAGAGAACCCACTGCTGAGGCAGAGATGATATACTCCACGCCTAACTGCTTCATGGCATAGATATTGGCTCGGAAGGGCAACTCGGAAGGCATCAAATGATGATTGCGACCATGACGAGCTAAGAAAGCCACAGTAGTTCCTTCTAAGGTTCCCACCATCAAGGCATCGGACGGAGGACCAAAGGGGGTGTCAATCGGTACCTCCTGCACATCCTTGAGAGCAGCCATTTTGTAAAGTCCGCTACCGCCAATAATCCCAATTTGTGCTTTTACCATGGTGTTTGTGCTTGCTGTGCCTCAGTCCAACGCTTTGTTATTTTACCTGAAACAGTATGAATTTTTGTTAAGGGGTAAGCATTCAGCCGTCAGCCGTCAGCCGTCAGCCGTCAGCCGTCAGCCACAAGCCTTGGCCAAAGGCCACGCTACGCGAATGGCTGATAGCACCTCAAGTAGCGTGCCCGTAACGCATTAGCTGATAGCTGATAGCTGATAGCTGATAGCTGATAGCTGATGGCTGATAGCTGATGGCTGATAGCTGATAGCTTACGTTAAGGGATTTTAAAATACAGACTGATGTTCCGATGCAATAGTTGTGCCTTATGTCTGACCAACCCCTTGGTAAACCCCGTCCTCTGGTAAAAGTGATCCTGCTATCGGTAGCCACATTAATGCTGTACTACGGTTGGTACAAGTGGATCATTCAGGAAGAGTTGCGACACTATAACAATTCTGGTTGGTCCGGTACCCTTTGCTTACTACCGTTCGTTTTAGGTGTCGCCGTTCCACAAGCCTTATGGATATTAGATCCCGATGTTCCTGGCTGGTTTGGTTGGTTTTCCCTGGTCGGTATAATTTGGATTTACATCGTTCAGTTCAGGCTTTATCGCACAGTTAACGAACTGTATCGACGAGAAGGACTGACAGAACCTCTGGTAGTGTGGTGGATTTTTATACCTGGGTTGAATTTAATTGTGGGATTAAAGCAAATTCATGTACTGAGCAAGTTTTGGGCAATGAAACAAGAAACTATACCGGAGGGGGCTATTTTGAATTGAAGCAAAAAGCAGACTTGTTGAACTTTGGAATAGGGAACAGGGAACAGGGAACAGGGAACAGGGGGAAGAGTGTGGCGAGAGGGGAGGCGTAGTTTTCGATCTGTGTTGACAACAACGATAGACAACAACGATAGACAGACATCAGCCATGTTGATAATCGTTTATTACTCGATTCAAGACTTCCGAGCAAATATTCCCTGTTCCCTATTCCCGACTCCCGACTCCCGACTCCCTCGGTGCGCTTTCCGTAGGCGAATTAAATTCGCCACGGGTCGCACCGCTCCCGACGATTCAAACTAAAATCTTAAACCAAATCCACCTTGAACAGAAGCAGCGACGCCGCCACCCTCCCGATAGGCATCAAAAGCAATAATCGCATTACCAAACAAAACCGTTTGGCTATTAGGGAGCACAAAATCAATACCAGGTTGTATAGCAAAACTGGTTTTATCTCCCACTGGTGACGGAGAGTGACCGCTAGCAAATACAGCCCCTGCTCCCAAGTAAGCATCGGTTTGCCAGTTAAGGGGGAAATCGTAACTAATTGTTGGCACAATAGCAGTGCCAGCACCAATCAGGGCTTGTGTCCGGAAGGAAATGGGGATTTCTAGGAATTTGTAGCGAAACGCAATTACCCCACCAATTTGCTGACCTTCTCCATCATCATCCTTTGTAATACCAATCGTAGGACCGATTCCCACATAACTTCCATAGGCAGCTTGAGCAAATGCTGGTTGCGACTTAATCATTAAACTAGCCAGACTCCCCAGCACCAGCGTTCCTAGTGTGGACAATAATCCAATAGTATTACCCATTTCCTCAACTCCTCAATACCTAAATCTAATGATGGCTGCTTTCTCGCTCATATTAGCTTAATTGCTTTGGTGAAACTAATATAGCAAAGGGAATAGGGAACAGGGAATAGGGAACAGGCAAGAGGCAAGAGGCAAGAGGCAAGAGGCAAGAGGCAAGAGAGTAAAAATTCTTTGATTAGAATAGAAACCGCTATATACAGGTTGATGTTTTGTTCACTGTTGATAGTTAACTTTAAATCAACGCAATCCATTAAGCAATCTATTCTGGTTAAGGGGGTTTTCAACTCAAGTCAACTCGAATATACTGAATCGATTCGGTAGCTTTTGAATTTATGCGATCGCTTTTAGCGGAAGCTGAGGCCTTTGGCCACGCTACGCGAACGCTTCATCGCGTAGCGGCTCTTTCAGAGCATCACTAATTTTTTGACAATAGAAAAAAATTAGCCTACTTGATTTTTTCCGACTTGTTTCTTTCCACTTGTTTCTTACTTGTTGGGTGCATCTCCTAAAAGCTTTTTGATCCGGTGGGTGGAACGGGCATCTTGCCCGTTACAAAATGAGGGCGAGCCTTTTGGTGGTGCGTTACGGGGCGGACTATCCCAACCCTGGCTACGAGGCCAAAAATAAGGGCAAGTCCCCCCCTAACGCACCCTACGCAATCTTCCCGATTCCCGATTCCCGATTCCCGATTCCCTACTCCCTACTCCCTACTCCCTACTCCCTACTCCCTACTCTAAAATAGTGTCACAAACATCTAGGATGAAGTCCACCATAGGTACAAATATATCGAAGTTGCTGCTCATCTAAATTTTTAACATTAGCAAAATCAACCCCCTTGATCCGGGCTAAATTCGATTTAGGTGGAGGCAAAGTAATAAATTGATTAGCCTTAGTCTGTTTAGCCATAGCAAAAGTAACTCCCAGAAAATCTGCTCCAGCTAAATTAGCCCCTCGCAAATCTGCAGCACTGAGATTAGCGTAACGTAGCTTAGCATTGTCAAGCTGCGCATTGCGTAAATTAGCCCCTACCAATTGGGTTGAATTGAAATCAACATTTTTGAGATTAGCATTACTCAAATTTGCCCTAGAAAGATTCGCTCCTTGCCAGCTTGATTGACTTAAATCAGCAGAAGAGAAATCACTCCCCACAGCACTAACTTTGCCCAAACGAGCACCATGAAGACTAGAGAGACTGAATTTTGCTTCCCCCAAATTGGCTCCTGTCAGGCTAGCATTTTCTAAGATAGCTCTACGGAAATCAGCATTAATCAGCTGGGCACTGCTGAGATTAGCACCGATCAGGCTACCGTTATAAAACCTTGCTCGGTTCAGGGTTGCCCCGATTAAATTGGTGCGATTCATCAAGACATTATCGAGAATAGCACCAGTGAGGTTAACTTCTCTGAGATCAGCTCCGCTGAAGTCACTGACCCAATCATCAAAAGTGCCAAAATGTTCATCCTCACCAGGGCCATAGAAGCGACTACCCTGCAAATTAGCACCGGACAAATTAGCGTAGCGGAAATTAATGCCCGACAAATTCAGGTTGTCCAGAATTGGATTAAAATAGCCATAACCCTGATTAACCTTACTTAGGTTAATATAGCTCAGGTTAGCATTATGCACTTGACCGTCGTAGATAGTCAGAATTTTCGAGATAGCTTGCTTAGTTGCTCTGTGCCGCACCGCTAGCACTCCCTCAACCCCAGCTTTACCTTCCCCGGTTAGGGTTTTCTGGTCGTTGGCCAAAGATTGATTCAATATTCGTAGATGGGGAAGGGGTTGAACACCTTTACTGACCAAGGTTTGTTGGAGGGTATCAATCAAGCTAGGGGTATTTTCCTGACCCAGCAAATCCACCAGAAACGGTACAGCACGATGGTCGTCTATCCTACCTAGAGCCAGAATTGATCCCATACGTTCTTCTTGAGCAGTGCCATCAGTGGAGTTTAATTGTTTCACTAAGGTCAGAAAGACCTGATTTTTCTGCTGATTGAACGCTCGCCAATTGGCCTGACTTTGAATATAGATTTGGGTTCCCACAAACGTGCCAAGTACAGACCCCATCCCGCCAAAGGTAACAATTAGCAGAGTAAGACCAGGATTTCGGCGCATCCACAACCAAAGATTGGGGGAGTGCTGTTGCGATTTTGAGTACAGGGTAATGGTATTAACTGTTGCGCTATGGTAACCCCAGGTAGCTTCCTGGTGATTAGACCATTGCCCATCAGTTTCCTCCTCTAGCTCTACCTCTTCATACTCTTGAGACCATTGCCCATCAGTTTCCTCCTCTAGCTCTACCTCTTCATACTCCGGTGAGGGGGAGGATTCAAAACTTGACCAGTACGGCAACAGCAACCGAGAGGAATCCGAGACATAAGTTCCGGCTATGTAGTCGTGGAGGCTGCGATGTTGAGGATTTAATACAGAACTAAAACTCTCTGCCAATAGCATCAATCCTGCCAACCCCAACAAAATTAACAAGTCGGGAAACGCTCCAGTGTAGCGCCAGAGTAAATAAGCACTTCCCAGTGGTAATCCCCAGCGTCCCACTGCCTCACGCCACACCGCACCGATCAAACCAGGGGGTTTTCCCGAAGCGGTAACCACTCGCACTCCAAACCAACCTTTGGGAGTAGTTTGACCAGTTTTTCCCAGCAAATAAAGTTGCCATAAGGTTACTCCTACTGGCATCACTAACGAAGCACACCAAAAAAAATTGGTCAGGGGAGTGACTCGCTTGGTTAGTTGTAGGCGCGGGTAAGCTAGAGTTTTTGCGATCGCATTCTGGGTTGCCCCCAACACTGGGTTAAGGGGAACCGGTTCTGCCTCCGAGTATTTTTCTGCATACAAACCAATCCCGTAAGGGAGCAATGCACTAGTAGTTACCAGCGAGACTTCCAAAAGCGCTGCCACGCAACGCCTAGTCACCAGTGGCAGAACCAAGTTCAGTCGCAGCGGAAAATACCAGCTACCTTGTCGGTGTTGACCTGTTTTTATAGTGGGGCTAGCCATATTCAATGCTCAGGCTGCGTATGGTTGCTTTTTAATGACTTTAAACACTGATTTCAAGGATCAGTAAGCAAATTCCCCGAGATTATAGCAGATTTTGCTTGATACCGTTTTTTGGGGCAAACACCTGATGACTATGTTTAACTATGTCTAGACTTAACCGGTTGAATACCGGCAATAGCACTGAACTGCTATGAAATCAGCCTCATTATTATATAGCAGTTTTCTTGGGGTTAATGGGAGTAGAGAATAGGGAGTGATGTAAGGTTTGTAAAGCGAAACAAATTCAAATGGAGATAGTCAAGTAATCTAGAACAAGTGTATTAGTAATAGATCAGAAGACTTTGGGGGATGAAAATGACTAAACTATTCCCACACTGGATGATTGTTCCAATCACCCTAGCAGTAAGCTTAAGTAGCCCTGGTATCGCCAACGCCGAAACCATCAACCTTGAGCCTGAATTCCAGCCTGATCCAATCGTAGTTACTGGAAACTCTGGAGGCTCAAACAAGAGCCAATGCGGTATGATTAGTACCCAGCCCAATCATGTCATTAATTTGAACCAAGATTTTACCTACTTGCGCTTCAACCTAGAAAGCCAGGGCCAGCCCACTCTATTGATTCAGGAGCCCAATGGTACCTCATGTACACAGGCCGATAATTTATCTGGAGGCAATATTGTTAAAATCGGGTATTGGGAGCAAGGCAGCTACTCATTCTACGTCGGCGATCGCAATGGTGAACAGCATCCTTATACCTTATCGATCACTAAAACTCCCTAGTACCGCTGTGCCAAATTAAAAGTTCAACAGTCAATAATTATTGTATGCAAGCCTTTTCGGTGCAATCCTTTTCCCTGACAACTGCGGCAAAGTCTATTTGTGAGAGGACTTACGCACTCAGATATATAAAATGTCTGCAACAAAATGTCTGTAACCCTATGTTCCCTGTTCCCTGTTCCCTGTTCCCTGTTCCCATTAGCTTAAACCCTTGATTTTTGGTTTAGCTGCGTAAGTCCTATGTGATTAGTCATGGCTCTAATCTTCAATCTGCTCAACCGATACCTCAACCGCTTCCACATCAATTGTACCTGGAGCTGTTAAGCGGCTAAAACGACCCTGTTCTATCTTCAAAACTTCCCCGCAACTGGGGCACTGAGACTGGGTATTATTAAACCCAGTAAACTCATAGGCACAGACTGGACATTGATCTTCCACTAGATTACGTCTGAGCCACCAGCGAACTCCGAACCAGGCAATCACTGGTGAGATGATTAATAAACCAATCAAAATCAAAAAACCATTGACTACCCATCCCAAGCCAACTGTGCCTAGCAAGAAACAAGTTAAGAAGAACGCTAGCCAACAGCCCATACCTGACAGGTTGAACTGGAACTGTCTCGGGGTATTTTGATTCACTGTTTTCTTTTAACAATAACAAATATGATCGGGTAGTTATATCCTAGTTCAGATTCGTCTTAACTTGAATAGAAATTAGCCCTCGCTGCTTATGCTCCGCAAGGTGCGACTCAATCTTTACGCAAAATCGAGTAAATCTTTTAACTGCTTTGTCAGAGCCTCTTTACTAAATAACCCTAGGGATTGTTCTCTTAACCACTGACCATCACAGCGTTGATCCTCTCCCTTGAGAATTTCAATACAAGCCGCAGCGACTGCATCAGGGTCTCGATAGGGAACTTGCCAACCAAGCTGACCATCTTGTAAGGGATCAGCAGAACCATCAGAATCCCCAGAAAGGACAGGTTTACCACAAGCCATGGCCTCTAGGTATACAATCCCAAAGCCTTCTTGAGAGGGCATGACGTAGGCATCAGCCACTCGGTAGTGTTCCACTAATTCTGGTGTAGGGACAAAACCAGCAAAGACCACCCGATCGGCAACACCCAAATCTTTCGCTAGCTGTGCCAGTCTCGGTTGATCATCACCACGACCAATGACTAGATATTTAACCTCTGGAAAGATTTTTGCGATCGCAGGAAGTGCTTGAATGGTAACATCTACTCCTTTATAAATATCCCCAGACCACAGACGGGCCACAGTCATCAACACCTTAGCACCAGCCAGACCATACTTTTCGATTAAGGCTGGTGATTTCGGACCAGGAGTAAACCTATTCCCATCAACAGCACAAGGCAACATCTTTACCTTTTGAGGATTTAGCTTATTGGCAGCACAAGCGCGATCGCGACTGTAACGACTAATAGTCCAAATTGCTGCTGCCCGCTCTAGGGCATTACGTTCTTTGATGGGTAAGGGTTCCCACACCTCTTTACCATAGGTCAAAACTGTATAGGGAATCCCCAGACTATTGCACAACAGCTGAGTCAGGGGAGCCAGTTTGATATGACCGCAGAAAACGTGCTTGGGACGTTTTTGCCATAAATAAAACCATAGCGCTATTGTTAAGCGAACACGCCCTAGCACAGGAGGCTTAGTTTTCAGGTAATGGAATCTGAGTGGGTAGACATCAAAGGGATTGTCACAACCTAGACCATCCCGCAGCAAAAATATTTCAGCGCTAGAACTGGTAAGAGTCTTAGCAGCAACAGACAAATATGCCTCGAAAATATCTTTGACGTAGGATTGGATGCCCCCTTCACACTCAAAAATCTCTAGGAAAATGAATACGTAGTTAGATGCGGTTTTCTGTGTGTCGCTCAAATTCGTTAGTTTTGAGTTCGATTCACCTATCTTAACCTCGAACTATTTCTAAAAGCATTCAGGAAAAATAACCAAGAAGTTGTAGCCATGGGAGACAGGGTTACGATACTTGGTACCGAGGAAATTCGCAGGAAATTGCTATCAAACAAAAATCCCACGTACTTTGAGCCGTGGGATTTTCAGAAAAGGTTTTTTGACCCAAGCAATCGAAATCCCACAAACTCTAGTTGAAACTCTAGTTGTAGGATGAGACTGATGGTTAAGCGAATCTTAAAACAGACCCCAAGTCAAAGACTGAGCAATGGGGAAGGTAGCACCAACACCAAGCCAGATGGTGACTAGGGTACCAAATAAAAATACCGTAGTTGCCACTGGACGGCGGAATGGGTTCTGGAATTTGTTCACACCTTCGATGAAGGGAACCAGCATCAGACCCAAGGGAACTGCTGCCATAGCAGCAATACCCAACAGTTTATTAGGGAGAATCCGCAAAATTTGGAAAACAGGATATAGATACCATTCCGGGAGGATTTCTAAAGGTGTGGCAAAGGGATCTGCTGGTTCACCAATCATGGCTGGATCCAGCACAGCTAAACCAATGCATAGAGCAATGGAACCCATGATTACCACTGGGAAAACGTAGAGGAGGTCATTAGGCCAAGCTGGCTCGCCATAATAATTATGACCCATCCCCTTGGCTAGTTTGGCACGTAAAATGGGATCGTCTAGATCCGGCTTTTTAAGAACTGACATTGCTTAAATTCTTCTCCTTAATAAGTAAAGGTAAGCAGGTGGCAGCAGGAAGGTTTGCATTTAGTTTTAACACTTTCCTGACTTTTAGTCAGTACAGATTTACAATGGACCAGAAATGCCCTGTTTGCGAATCATCAGGAAGTGCAGCAGCATGAAGACAGCGATAAACCAGGGCAAAACAAAGGTATGTAGGCTGTAGTAGCGACTCAGGGTACCCTGACCTACACTAGTACCACCGCGCAGCAGTTCGACGATTAAAGAACCAACCACGGGAATAGCTTCAGGAACGCCAGATACAATCTTGACCGCCCAGTAACCAACTTGGTCCCAAGGCAAGGAGTAGCCAGTCACACCGAAAGAGACTGTAATTACTGCTAAAACTACCCCTGTCACCCAGGTCAGTTCACGGGGCTTTTTGAAGCCACCAGTCAGATAGACCCGGAAGACGTGCAGAATCATCATCAGCACCATCATGCTGGCAGACCAGCGGTGAACAGAGCGGATTAGCCAGCCAAAGCTCACTTCAGTCATAATGTACTGTACAGAGCTAAATGCCTCAGCGACCGTCGGCTTGTAGTAGAAGGTCATGGCAAATCCAGTGGCAAACTGGATTATAAAGCAAGTTAGAGTAATTCCACCCAGGCAGTAAAAAATATTAACGTGTGGAGGTACGTACTTTGAAGTGATGTCATCGGAAAGTGCCTGAATTTCCAGACGCTCCTCAAACCAGTCGTATACTTTCGAGTCAGTGATTTGCTTAGAAAACATGAGGCCAGAGTTTCCGAAAGGATTTTGCCGTCAGACGTTGAATGTCGGAGTGTTCAACTCCTTAAGTTACAACGAATACAGCCTATATGTTACATGATGTTAATTTTAACATGACCTGCTTCATTAATTTGCCGTCAACTCTGGCGGTTACAGCCCAAATATTATACCTGATCGCGGTTACAGGTAACATAACTTAACAAGTAATCTCATAATTTTTGATCATGCACAAACGAGCCTTCTGGGTTGGACTCTTACTAACCTTCCCAATCATGCTATTGTCTGCCTGGTGGACACCAACAGCCGCTGCCTTCTCTCAGGAGCAAAGGCTTTTTTCCCAAGCATGGCGGATTGTCTCTCAATCCTACGTTGATGATACCTTTAACCATCAGAATTGGTGGTTGTTACGTCAGAAGACCTTGAAAAAGCGGCTGCCTAATCGTGAAGCTACCTATACTGCCATAGAAACAATGTTAGGGAGTCTTGGGGATCCCTTCACACGATTGCTCAGACCTGAACAATATCATAGTTTGCAAATCAACACCTCTGGTGAACTCTCCGGTGTCGGGCTACAAATTGCAATTGATGGGGAAACTGGTGAGTTAGAAGTAATCACCCCAATTGCTCAATCACCAGCGGATTTAGCCGGTATCCGACCACGGGATCACATCCTAGAAATTGATGGCATGCTGACTAGGGACATGACTCTAGATGAAGCAGCAGCAAGGATGCGTGGACCAATTGGTACAACAGTTACCTTGAAGATTCAAGGCCAGAAAGAACAGCCAAAATTGGTGGAAATAGTACGCGATCGCATTTCCCTAAACCCAGTGTATTCAGTCCTCGATACCGAGGACAATAGAAACCCAGTCGGTTATATTCGCCTGTCTCAATTTAGTGCCAACGCCCCAATGGAAGTTGCCCACGCCGTTGCTAAACTCAAGGAGATGGGTGCAGATGGCTATATTCTTGATCTCAGGAATAATCCAGGGGGTCTCTTGCAGGCAGGTATTGAAATTGCTCGCCTCTGGTTAGATCAAGGCACTATTGTTTACACCGTTAACCGCCAAGGCACCATTGGTAGCTTTCAAGCCTATGGTGAAGCTCTTACGGAAGACCCCTTGGTTGTATTAGTTAATCAAGGCAGCGCCAGTGCTAGTGAGATTCTAGCTGGGGCTTTACAGGACAATGGTAGGGCAAAGCTAGTCGGGGAAAAAACCTTTGGCAAAGGGTTAATTCAGTCCTTATTTGAACTAATAGATGGGTCAGGATTAGCAGTTACCGTTGCCAAGTACGAGACCCCCAATCACCGGGATATTAATAAATTAGGGATTGAGCCAGACGTGGAAGTGCCTTTAGAAGCAATTAGTTTGAGCGAAGTGGGAACAAAAGCAGATACTCAGTATCACGAAGCAATCAAGTTGTTAACCTCTGATACTTTTCTAGCTAAGGCAAGTTAGATTGTCTGTAGATTAGGGCGTCAGAGCATCAGGGGGTCAGGGCGTCAGATATATAGCTCTTCTGGGCTTTCAAACTTCGCCCAAACTTGCTGATAAACGCTCGTAAGCTTGGTCAATCACGCCTTTGCCTCGCAAAAAACCAGTATTGGCCCCAGGACAGATAAATTGAAGAGTCTCTGGGGTAAAACGCTCAAGCAACGATTGCAGACTCCGAATCTGTCTCGGCCAATGAAATGTTTTCGGGGTTCGCAGGGGCAACAGTTCTCCTTGTTTACTAGGAAGCAAATGACGCCCAGAAAATAGCACACCCCCTGCACCAGTGTAGTAAAGACAAGAAGAACCAGGAGAGTGACCAGGAGTCCAAATGACGTAGCAGTAGGGATTTATAGTCAACTCCTTGTGAAATGGAACTACGTCCAATCCCGGCAGTAAGTAAGCCTCTTGTTCTTGAATCAGGACTTGGCACCCCATACTCTCCTGAATTTCCTTTGCTTTACCAATACCACCCCGATGGGTAATAAACAGTAATGAGACTCCCCCTTGCTCACGCAAAAATTGTTGGTTCGTGTCATTCCAGGCAGGACAATCAATCAATAGGTTGAAGGAATTTCCTACAATAATATAAGCCGTACCACCTAACGTATCTCGATTGGGTGGAAAAGCAAAAATGGTATCAAGAACAAGGCGTGGTGGCTTGGATGCAGCAGGTTGCTGATTAGACGATGCCCTTGGCGTAAGATCAAAATCGCCTTTTGCTGGAGTATCGGGTTGCACAATGCTTGTAGTTTAATTGTTGTAGTTTTTAGTAGACGGTGTGATCTTTCATCATGGAACTCTGGCTACTCCCATTTATTTTACTCGCTGTGATCACCTACTTCGTTATCCAGCGCAGCGTTGCCAGCCTCACTCAGACACCAGTCTGGTTACTGTGGCTGGTGATGATGGCTCCACCAGTAGTTTGGATTGGTTGGACTCTGTTCAATGGTGAGAACACACCAATACCACCAGCCCTATTGCTCGGTCCATTTGTCATTTGCTTGCCGTTGTACTGGCTGCTGATTCAGTGGGGACGCCCAGCTCCCAATTCAACAATGACCAAAGAGAATCCGACTAAAACAACTACCTCAGACCCGGTCGCCAAAATTTCATCGGCAACTGAAAAGTCAAGCCTTCGTCCCATCACTAAAGAAGAAGAAACAGAGCTGAGAAATTGTTTTCCCTGGGGAATCTACTATCTCCAAAATATTGAGTACCGACCTCAAGTAGTGTTGTGTCGCGGCAAACTCCGCACTAACCCAGAGCAAGCCTACCGTACCGTGCGGTCAAATATAGAAGCCGAGTTTGGCGATCGCTTCTTCGTAGTCTTTCAAGAAAGCTTTAGCGGCAAACCCTTTTTTGCTCTAGTGCCCAATACCAAAAAATCAACCAAACCTTACAGGGGGTCTGAATCATTAACGCGACCTGGTTTAGCATTGGGTCTGATGCTCATTACCTTGTTTACCACCACCTGGATGGGCACTCAGATAGCTGGAGTGTCAGAAAATCCCCTTACTGACCCAGCGCTTTTACTGCAAGGACTGCCCTATGCCCTGGCCTTAATGGCAATTCTCAGCATTCATGAACTTGGCCATTATTTCGCCGCAATGGTTTACAAGGTGCGTACAACTCTGCCTTACTTTATCCCCATACCCTTTTTATTCTTGGGAACATTGGGAGCATTTATTCATATACGCTCTCCTGTTCCTAACCGTAAAGCCTTATTTGATATAGGCATTGCTGGTCCACTAGTTGGCTTAGTGGTTACCCTACCAATCCTAATGTGGGGATTAGCCCATTCCACTGTAGTGCCTTTGTCTGACTCTTCAGGAATCTTGAACCTAGAATCCCTCAATCCCCGATTTTCCCTTTTGCTAAGCTTACTAAGTAAATGGGCATTGGGCAGTGAATTTGTCTCGAACACCGCAATTAACCTTCATCCTGTGGCAGTCGCTGGTTATGTCGGTTTAGTTGTTACTGCTTTCAATTTAATGCCAGTGGGACAACTGGATGGTGGACATATCGTCCATGCGATGTTGGGTCAAAGAACTGGTATGACCATTGGCCAGATTACCCGGCTGTTAATGATGCTCCTAGTATTTATCCAGCCAGAATTACTCCTGTGGGCAATTATTCTTTTATTCATGCCAGTGGCAGATGAACCAGCCCTTAATGATGTTTCAGAACTTGACAACTGGCGAGATTTGTGTGGAATTCTAGCATTGTTGATTTTAGTCAGTATTATTCTGCCAGTACCAGGAACAATCACTAAGTTGTTAACTATTTAGTCAGATCGTGTCCCGTTAAAATTTAAAATTGAGGAGTGAAAATTGAGTAAGCATTCAGCCGTCAGCTGTCAGCCGTCAGCTTAACATAAACCTCTTTCAGTAGAATTTAATAGTTCGAGATTCATGAGAATTGAAAGTCTGGTGAAAAGCCCATATAAGCATTCAATTCACGGCTTGCCTGTTTTATTCAAAAGCTGTTCCCTTTGCTTGCCCAAGCGCCCATAAGCTGTTCGCCTAGCTTGCGCGTAGCGCATTAGCTGATAGCTGATAGATGATAGCTGACAAAATTAAGACTCTAAAATTGAGACTCTAAAATTGGATAATTTAAAATTGTAAATGGCAAATTTGGTATTAACAATTAAAAATTAACAATTAACAATAGCGCTTCTCAAACTTATGAGGTACATTCAAGTTTCTTAATCCTACTCCCTACTCCCTACTCCCTACTCCCTACTCCCTATTCCCTATTCCCTGTTCCCTTTGCTATATAATGACTAATGACAAACAAAAAGTAAATGTTATCGGTGGTGGATTAGCCGGTACAGAAGCTGCTTGGCAAATTGCTCAGGCTGGAGTACCAGTGGTGTTGCACGAAATGCGACCAGTGCGACTATCCCCGGCTCATCATACGGTCGAATTGGCAGAATTAGTATGTAGCAATTCCTTTGGTGCTAAGTCAAGCGATCGCGCTGCGGGTTTGTTGCACGAAGAATTGAGACGCCTTGGTTCAATTATTATTGGCAAAGCTGATCAACATGCTGTTCCAGCTGGGGGTGCCTTAGCTGTAGACCGAGCAGTATTTAGTCGGGAATTGACGGAAACTTTAGCTAGTCATCCCCTGATCGAGTTGCAGCGGGAGGAAGTTCCGCAAATTCCTACCACAGGGGTGGTGGTACTTACAACCGGTCCGTTGACTAGTCCTGCTTTAGCTGAAGACCTGCAACAGTTCACTGGTTTAGAATACTTTAGTTTTTTTGATGCCGCATCACCGATTGTAGTGGGGGAATCCATCAATCGTGATATTGCCTTTATGGCATCCCGGTATGACAAAGGAGAAGCTGCTTATCTTAATTGTCCCATGAATCGGGAGCAGTATCGTCACTTCTGGGAGGAACTGTGTGCAGCTCAAAAGGCGGAATTGAAAGACTTTGAGCAAGAAACTGCTAAGTTTTTTGAAGGGTGTCTACCGATTGAGGAGATGGCTCGTCGGGGGGAAGATACTATGCGTTATGGTCCTCTTAAGCCAGTGGGACTGTTTGATGCCCGTAAGGGAGACTTCCGTGCCCCAGAGAATCAGCACCACCGTCCTTATGCTGTGGTACAGCTGCGACAGGAAGATAAAGCAGGTCAGCTGTGGAATATGGTGGGATTCCAAACTAATTTGCGCTGGGGTGAGCAAAAACGGGTATTTCGACTGATTCCGGGTTTGGAAGAAGCAGAGTTTGTGCGCATGGGGGTGATGCATCGGAACACGTTTCTGAATGCTCCTGAGTTATTGCAACCAACCCTACAGTTCAAAAAACGGTCTACTTTGTTGGCAGCTGGTCAATTGGTAGGAACAGAAAGTTATACAGCAGCAGCTGCGGGAGGGTGGCTGGCTGGTACCAATGCGGCGCGACTGGTATTGGGATTGGAACTAGTAACGATGCCACCAACTACGATGATGGGAGCGTTGTTTGAGTTTATCAGTTCCGCATCACCCAAGCATTTTCAGCCTATGCCACCAAATTTTGGCATTTTGCCCGAATTGCCAGTGCGGATAAAGAATAAGCGAGAACGATATGGAGCATATCGCGATCGCGCTTTGGCAGATCTTGATGGTTGGTTGAGTAGGCTGCGCGTATCAGCAGCTTAAGAACTCTTATAATCCAAAAACAAAACTTTGACTTATTCTGACTCGAAGCTCCTGACTTGATATTGCTAAATTTCAGAGCTTTTAAGTGAAGGTGCAAGATATTAGAATGGGTAATGGCTTGGGAGTAATCAAAGTTACCAATTTACCATTACCCAATTTTTACAATACTGATGTTCCCGGATATAATATCAGCATTATTCAATTTAGGTTTACCAATTAAGTGCGGGATAGCTCAGCTGAAATCGCTATCATTCAATTTATATGTCCCAATTAAGTGCGGGATAGCTCAGCTGAAATCGCTGTTTCATTAGCATCCACCTCTTGTTGTTCAACTAAAGAAGCTTTTTTTCTAGAACTCTTCTCCAGATTAGCAATCGGGGCAACAATTGGCCAAAAAAGGGTTGCTATCGTCAACACTATCCAAGATATGCGGATTTGCTCAGGAGATAAATTAGTGTCTTTCTGGAAAGCTTGAAACCAGATCGAGAAAAAGTAGAGAGCGCCAGAAACGTAAAATCCTGCTAGTACCGTCATAACTAAATTTTATCCTAATATTGGTTAATTACAAGTTTTCATTCGGTCTGATTGACTGAAAACTATGATGAGATCAAATCCGGTTAATTACTGGTTTGTTAACTATTCCCTCGATGTTTGGTAATGGGCAATGGGGAATCATCAACTACTCATTTCCAATTACGAGTTACCAATTACCCGATCAGGGATATAATAATTATTTGACCGGATTTGAGATGAGCTACCTTTACAGAGTTACCGAAAATTAGGCTAAAGTAACAGTTTTAGTGAAAAAAGGGCTCAATTTTCCCAAAGTGATTACAGTTAGGGAACGGGTAAAGGGGAACCGAAAACAGAACGATCAAGTCTTCTGTTGCCTATTGTAATCTACTAAAAAACGAGATATATACTGTACTTCACGGAATTTAAACCCGCTGTATACTTGATTTCCCTTACTTAAATAGACTAGAGGACTGAGGTTTGCGCTTAGGTTGTTGCTAGGGTTTGTGGTGTTTACTTTCGTGTATGATTTCCCAGCTCAAATACCTTAGATACCTAAATAGCAAACACTAGTCCCGATAATGACAACACTGATGGTTTCCCCTCAGTCTTCACTATCGGCCAGTAGTAGTAGATAATATCCAAGAAGTAAGCATTTAGCCCTCAGCTGTCAGCTATCAGCTTATGGGCATAGGACAAGCTCCGGGAAAAGTTTTTGAATAATACAGGTAAGCATGGGTTTAATATGAGGAAATTCACAGGCTAGAAGCCTGTGCCACAAAGCTGACGGCTGACGGCTGACCGCTGAATGCTTACTCCAAGAAGTGTTTAACTTTCGTCAGCATAAATTGATTTACAACGGTTGACAGCTGTATTCGGGAATTTTTTCGATGATTGTTTACAATACTGAGATAGTCTGTGGTTAAGGAAATTCGACACAGGGGAACCTATAGCAAAAACCTCAACGTCTATGGTATAGCTATGGGTTGGTATGGCTTACACGGGATAGGGAGAGTAGCAATCTAGTACATGATTAGGGTTACTTTGCGTAACTTTACGCATGTTTTCAACAAAACTCCTCTGGGAATGTGGTACAATGCGCCTATGCCATAACCAAGCAATAACAGTATTAGGCTTGACATCCAGATAATCTTCTACAAGAGTGGGTAGCCTGTGAAAAGGTAACTGAGTAAAGCCATCAGTTTTAAATCTCCCGAAAATAACGGAGATAAGCCACAAAGTTGTCACCTCAAATTCAATATTAGGTTGGGTTCCAGCCGATTTGAAGCCTGTGGATAGGGTGCTGCCGACAGTCCTAGTTGAAACAGGAAGTAAACAGGCGTCGTTGTGACGTTTTTGTCCGCGATGTTCACGTTTTATAGAACAGCAAAAACTTAGTTGGCATTTTACGGTACAACACGCTAGTATAAGTGGGTTGTCAAGGTCACTCAGCTGAGCAAGTACATTAAACCCCTTTGAAGCCGCTAAGTTGCTAGGGGTTAACGTCAGGACTTTAGCTAGATCGGAAAAGCCAGGAATTATCCAAGGGATTAAAACACCATCTCGACAACGGAGACAAGAATTGTCCGGAATTATGCTCAGAGCCTTCAAAACCAAGTTAAAATTGAATAACAAACAGAAAACCTTGATGGCTCAACACGCCGGTTATTCAAGATGGATTTGGAATTGGGCGCTCCGGATTTGGAACGAGGCTGATAAAGAGGGCATAAAACTTTCGACTAACAAGCTCAAAAAATTCTACACCAATCATGTTAAGCCTCAATATCCGTGGCAATCTACTCTAAGTTCAAGGGTTTATCAATTCGCCTTTATGTACTTAGGGGAAGCGTTCAAACGATTTTTTCAAGGTACGTCTCAACACCCTAAGTTCAAGAAAAAAGGTAGAAATGATAGCTTTACTCTTGATAACTGCGGCCGGATAATGGAGTTTTCAGGAACTCGATTAAAACTTCCCTTTATTGGATGGGTCAGTACATACGAACCTTTACCGGAAATCCAGACTAAGAGAGTCACAATCACTCGAGTAGCTGCTTCTTCTTGGTATCTGTCTGTAGCCTACGAGTTTGAACCTGAACAAACCGTAAAATCTAGAGAATATCTGGGTGTTGATGTTGGGGTTAAAGTTCTTGCCACTTGTTCAGATGGAACGGTTTTTGAAAACCCAAGAGCTTATAAAAAAGCTAAGAAAAAATTAGCTCGACTTCAACGAGAATTATCTAGAAGAAAGATCGGTTCTAAAAACAGATATAAAACTCAACTGAAGCTAGCAAAAGCTCATCAAAGGGTCGCTAACATCCGGAAAGATGCAATCCATAAACTAACCTCCTGGCTAGGCAAGAACCACGCAGTCATTGGGTTAGAAGATTTGAAGGTTTCCGGCCTGTTGAAAAACCACAAGCTGGCGGGTGCAATCGCTGATTCTGCATTCTATGAGATTCGTCGTCAACTCGAATATAAATCCGAGTGGTACAGTTCAGAATTAGTGTTTGCAGATAGGTTCTATCCATCAACTAAAACCTGTTCAAGCTGTGGCCATGTTCAACAAATGCCACTCAAAGAACGAGTTTTTGACTGTGAGGCTTGCGATTACATCGCTGATCGTGATCTCAACGCAAGTCTCAATTTAGAACGCTTAGCCGAGGGCTTCTCGGTGATCGCCTGTGTTAGTAAGTAGTGCCGACACCTTACGCAACCCAGCTATCTGGAGGAAGCAGGAAGTGAACTTCATTACGACGCTTTATGTCGTTTTGTATCAGTTTTACAGAGCAGTTTGTCTAGCCTGTGTGCTTTGGCTGCTAATCGTCACAATTCCAGGGAGTACTTCTCCCTCACCCAACCCAGGAGTAGTAAACCCAGAAGTAGTAAACCCAGGAGCAGTAGATACCCTGCAACAAATACAGCAACATATTCAGCAGCAGCGGTCTACTATTATTAAGGAAAGCGATCGCATATCTAATGTGGAGCAATCTGCCCAGAAGAAGCTGGGTGTGATTGAGCTTAATCTCAAGTCCACTGATACGGCTAACCAGGATTACAATGGCCAAATCCAACTGGCTAACCAGCATCTAGACCAGTTGCAGGAGGATTTAGCAATTGCCGAGAGAAGCTATTACCAAAAGCGGGCTGCAATCATTGCTCGACTGCGTTTTTTACAGCGCCAGCCCAATGCTGAAGTTGGCTCGAATATCCTCCTCAAGAGTCAAGATATCAACGAATTTATGGCTCGACGCCGCCGATTGAAGTTAGTCTATCAAACAGACCAGAAAATCTTAACTAGTTTAAAAGCTGAAGCCGACAGCATTAACCAACGCAAAACCGAGATAGAGGCTCAGAAAAACCGAGTTTCCCTACTTAAACAACAACTCCTAGCCAAAAAGAAGCAGTTTCAAGCTCAGCTGAAGACACAGCAACAACTGATTGAGCGACTTAACTCTAACCGACAAGCTTTAGAAGCATCCCAAGCCCAGTTAGCAGAAGATTCTAAAAATCTTGTCATCTTGATTCAACGAGAGATTGCCCGTCAAAACAAGATTGCGGCAGCTAGGAAGGCAAGGCTTCGCAAAACGGTTATTTTTAATACTGGTCAGCTGCTTTATCCCAGTAATGGCTCCATTACCAGCAGTTTTGGTTGGCGACGTCACCCAATTCTAGGTACATCTCGGTTCCATTCTGGGATTGACTTTGGGGCTAGTTATGGCAGTACTATTCGAGCAGCAGATAGCGGTACAGTAATTTTTGCCGGTTGGTATGGTGGTTATGGCAATACAGTAATTATTGACCATGGCGACAGTATTGCTACCCTATATGGTCATGCCAGTAGACTATTGGTGAGTAAGGGAGAATCGGTCAAACGAGGAAATGCGATCGCAACCGTTGGGTCTACGGGTTTCTCTACCGGTCCCCACCTCCATTTTGAGGTTCGTAAGAACGGTGAACCTGTCGATCCGGCAAGTTATCTCTAGCCGATGGCACTTGCTAGGGCAGATTTAAAAGGTTTTACAATCGGTGCTCAAGTCCTGTATAGTTAAAACTGGCCATAGTGTGCTATTATCAAAGCTAGTCAGATAAAGTAACTAAAATATAGTCACTCAAGCATGAGGGCGCGTAGCTCAGTGGATAGAGCACCAGATTCCGGTTCTGGGTGTCGGGGGTTCAAATCCCTCCGTGCTCGTTTGGATAACTTAAGATAGCAGTCTAAATTGTATTCTTCAAAGGGCTAGCTCTGGCGTTAGGCACGACCAGAGCTAGATTCTAGTGAAAGTTGTAGATTTACTTATCATCTGGGAGCTTGAAAGGGCTGCTCCTAACTTATTACTATAAATAATTAACAATAAACAATTAACAAAATGCCCCTAACCATCATAATATAGCACTACGCATTAAGGTGTTTGATGTTGATACAAGCTTAAAAGCTCTTTTAGTCAACTTTTGCCTTTTGCCTTTTGCCTTTTGCCCTTGCGCGTAGCGCTATATTTTGATTAACTGAACTTCCCATCACTGTCTATCCTGGAGCCAATCATGACCCTTCCAGACTTAGTCACGTGGCTAAAAGAACGAACTGGTCTGAGTATTTTAACTCAGGAGGTGTTACAGAATCTAGCACCTAAGCTGGAAAAGCAGATTGTGCCAGCAAACCAAACCTTAGTGCTAGCCAACACCCCTCCCGCAGGATTATATATTCTCCGCTCAGGTCGGATCGAAAGCAATCCTGAGGATTGGCAAGCTGTGGGTTTACTCCCTGGCGAAGTGATTAATCTACAAGCTTTATTATTGAACAAACCTGTTGAGCAAACCTTAATTACCCTCAACGAATGTCAGTTTTGGTTTGTCAGTGCTTCCGAATTTAGAGCACTCGTGGAACACTATCCAGAAATTACCGAGGCTTTCTCCCAACAACTGGCTGAAGAAGTAGAAGAGTTATCCGCTCAGCTAGCCTATGAACAAGAGCGTCAAACTATCTTACGACCGTATCTGGTTAGTAAAGCCAAACGGGGGATTATTGGGAAAAGTCGCTATGGGGTGCGACTGCGATCGCAAGTTAAACAAGCAGCGGAAAACCGCGAATCGGTGATAATCTTCGGAGAACCTGGACTAGAAAAAGATAACATAGCAGCCTTGATTCATTTTAGTTCTCCCTATCGGCGAGAAGCCATGATTAAAGTGGATTGCTCTAAATTACAAGCCAGGGGAGCAGAATTATTTGGTCGTGCCGGGGGAAAACCTGGGTTAATTGAAGCCTTAGGTCAAGGAACTTTACTATTAAATAATATTCAAGAACTTCCTCCAGAACTGATTCCACCAATCGCTAATTTACTTAAAACCAATACCTATACTCCAGTCACCCGTTCCCAAGACAGTACAGATGTTGCAGCCAACGTCTCTACCAGTCAGGCTCGGATTATCATGATTGCCGAGAGAAAACTGCCAGACATTGATTCGGTGGCAGGACAATTGATTAAAGTGCCACCACTACGGGTACGAAAAGCCGACATTGGTGACCTAGTCAACTACTATATTAGTATCATCTCTCGTGCTAAATGTATTAATAAAAACCGGATCACTCCCGAAGCATTACGGCGATTACAGGCTTATGATTTTCCCAATAATCTCAAAGAATTATACAATTTAGTTGAACGAGCCATTGTACAGCTAGAAGGATGTTCAGAACTAACTGAAGAAATTATATGGCCCTCCCAAAGTAAGAAAAAGAAATTTCGTCTCAATCTCTTAAATGCTTATCCAGGATTACGCCGCTTTCTCCGCAGCCCTTGGTGGCCAGACCGGATTAATTATGGCTTTACCTTAACTGCTTTTGCGATTATTGTTGCTATTTTATTTATCGGACCCCAGAATCGTCAAGAAAACTTTGCTCTTAATTTATTCTGGGCGTGGTGGTGGCCCTTAGTATTGATTGGTTTTCCCTTTGTGGGTAGGTTATGGTGTGCAGTTTGTCCATTCATGATTTATGGGGAAGTTACTCAGAAATTATCCCTGTGGCTATTTCCCCGTAAGTTAAAACGTTGGCCCCGAGAACAGGCTCAAAAGTGGGGGGGTTGGTTTTTGTTTGGTTTATTCTTCTTGATTTTATTGTGGGAAGAATTGTGGGATTTGGAAAATACTGCTTATCTTTCCGCTTGTCTGCTGTTATTAATTACAGCAGGTGCGATGATATGTTCCGCAATTTTCGAGCGACGCTTCTGGTGCCGCTATTTATGTCCCATTGGCGGCATGAATGGCATGTTCGCTAAACTAGCGATAACGGAATTACGAGCACAACAAGGGATATGTTCAGCGGAATGTAGTACCTATCAATGTTATAAAGGTGGCCCAGAAAAAGGGGAGGGAATGGAAACGGATGGTTGTCCTTTGTACTCTCACCCAGCACAATTGGAAGATAACCGGGATTGTGTGTTGTGCATGACCTGTTTGAAAGCCTGTCCCCATCGTTCAGTAGAAGTGAATTTACGTCCTCCAGGCATTGAATTGTGGACTACCCATGTGCCTCGCAGTTATGAGGTAGCCTTGTTATTGTTATTATTAGGAGCAGTGTTTTTGCACCGTTTACCAGAGTTACAAGAAAACCTGGGGTTAGGGTGGGATTTGAGTCAGTTTTGGACTCATGGTTGGCTCTCGGTAATAGTGTTGATTTTACCAGCAATTGTGCCACTATTGGCTCAAGGAATAATGGTAGGATTTTATCAGGTAAAAGAAACTCGTAAGCCGAATTCTTTTGTGAAATTAGCTTATGGATATTTACCTTTAGTGTTAGCTGGTAATTTGGCTCATTATTGGCGGCTTGGTTTAGGAGAAGGGGGAAGGATTTTACCGGTAATGTTTGCCACCTTTGGATTGAGTGGTGACGGATTACCTGTGTTGGTGGCTCATCCAGCAGTAATTGCGTTCTTGCAGGGAACTACGTTAATTGCTGGAGTGCTTTTATCCCTGTTATTGACCCAGAAGATAGGGCGTCAACCGTTTAGTTTGTTATTACCACACCATGTTAGTACCCTAGTTTTAGGGATTAGTTTGTGGTGGATTATTGTTGGGTAACCATTCAGCTATTAGCCGTCAGCCGTCAGCCGTCAGCCGTTGGCCAATGGCACCTCAAGTAGCGTGGCACAGGCTTCTAGCCTGTGAAGCATAACCTAATAGCTGATAGCTGATAGCTGACATTGTTGGATTTTGATATTAAGATGCAATCGGATATGCGATTGGCCGTAGGCCACGCTACGCGAACGCAGTCGAGTCAAAATCACGTAAACCTCACGGTAACAGGTCTTGCACAGTCAAGGAACCAATAGGAGAGCCATCGATTAAAAGCGATGCAGCGCGGTCTTGGGGGTTTCCCCCATGAGCGACTGCATCAAGAACAGACACTTGTTCCGACAGTTTGTAATCTTGACGTTGCTGATAGGTTGGCGTTGTAGCTAGATCAATCGGTTGGGTATAAACTTCGAGTTGCTTGTCGATCAGATTGACAATCCAATAAACTGAAATACCTGCACGAGCATAGATGCGTTTCTTTAAGGTTCGGTCTCGTTCTAGGGTGGAGTCAGCAATTTCAACCACTAAAGCTAGGTCTGACGCACCAGGATGGCGGTCAAGATAATCGCGAGTATCGCCTTTAACAATCACGATATCCGATTCTGGCTCACTATTGTCTAAAGTAATTGTTTCTAAAGTAATTGGTTCTTGTGCATCTACGTACCATCCGTTTGGAATAATCGCTTCCAGTGCATTCCGAGTCAGTTTAGTAGAGGCACGATGTGGTGGATTTTTCGGCATTTTAGGAATTAGCCACCCTTCCAGCAGTTCCACTGGGTCATCTTCGCCCAGGATACCCCAGCGAATCATCTGATGGTATTGTTCAACCCTAAAGCGCCAGACCGGTTCAGTTGGTACAGCTAAAGGCTGTTCAAAGTTTTTTCCCCTCGATTGAGTAAAGACAGACACAAGGTTACGACTTCTTGTTTTTGCCTTTTATCGTAGCATTGCAAAGCCTAAGAGATTGCCCCAGATTTCAATTGGGTGAGGGACTTACACCGATGGGTTGTAGGGAGTAGGGAGTAGGGAGTAGCGATGCAGCGCGGTCTTGGGGGTTCCCCCCATGAGCGACTGCATCAAGACAGGGGTTGCAAAAATTCAATGTACCTCATAAGTATGATCAACGCTATTTTTTTAAAATCGGTATATACTAAAGCCACTGACACCAGATAAATGATCTCGGGGTCCCTAGAAAAATGCCACAACTCAAAACTAAAACTCTACTGACCCTGGAAGAATTTCTGGCAATGCCTTCAACCGATGTAACCTATGAATTAGTTGAGGGGGTTGCAGTACCGAAAATGTCTCCTAAACGTTTTCATGCTAGGGTAACTGGTGCTTTATATACACTTTTGGATCAGTGGTGTCAGGAAAAGGGTGAAGTCAATCCAGAATGGGCAATAGTCTTGCAACGTCACGGTCAAGACTGGGTACCTGTGCCTGATTTAATCTACATTTCTGTTCAACGTCTGCCCTCAGAAGTGATAGAAGATGAGGCTTGTCCAGTACCTCCAGAGTTAGCCATTGAAATTATCTCACCGGGACAAACTTTTGGGCAATTAGCCGAGAAAGCAACCGATTATTTAGAAGCGGGAGTCTTGCGAGTTTGGGTTGTTGATCCTCAGGCGAGAAGTATCACAGTTTTCTATCCAGATGCGCCACCACGGACTTATACCAAAGCTGCGCTAATAACTGATTCCCTGTTTGAAGGGTTAGAACTTACTCCCCAGCAAGTGTTTGGGAAAGCGAGGTTACCTCAGAAGGGTTAATGACTCAGAATAAATAAAATTTATGTTGTTGAAATAACCAAAGTTATAAGTATAGTTTAAGCAAAAAAATAACTAAAAATCCTTAGTTATTTTCCCACACTCCCCCCTCTCCTCACACTGTTCCCCCTGTTCCCTATTCCCTGTTCCCTGTTCCCTCTTAAACACTTATGGATCAATTGTTAATTGCCAATTAGCAATTGACAATTAACAACCTGAAATTAAACCACCCGATAGAGAAAACTTAGAGTTGCCCAAGTATTGACATCCAAGGCGTAGGAATCAGCACTTATACTGACAGAAGAATCTAGGGAATTTGCACTAGCATCGTGTATGTCTTGCAGCACCGCCTTGGCCACATCCAAGGGGTTAAACAAATCATCAATTGGTGCTCCGATTCCGCGACGAGATGGCACAGCGTCGAGAGCTTTACTGGCCTCAGTGAAGGGAGAGCGACTGCAAATCAGTTGCATTTCCACCAGTCCACTAGGACCTGAGACAATCCCACCAACAGAAGCTACAGCTGATGGCAGGGTTAGAGTTTCCCCAGGAGCAATTACGGCATTTGTGATAAATGCAGAGTTTTCTGAAGTCTGTGATGTTTCCAAAAATGGCAGTTCATATAGTGCGATCGCATTGCCATTGGTATTAAACCCTAATAGCAAGAAATAGATCGGTTGGTCACCGTAGTTTTCGATCTGATAATGGACACGACTCCCAATCGGCAAAATAGGAACACCTGCTTCTGCCACAGTTTCCGTCAACTCACCCTTAGATTTAGCTTGCCCCTCACCTACCGAACCTAACCCTGAGGAGGAAGCCGTCCGTAATGTTTCGAGTTGCATCACTAGCTTTTTCTCTGGTGCAACCATCTCCAGGGATACCCGAATACCCAGACCGGAAGACCCCTCATTAGCAGTTAGACGGAGCAATTTTGCGGCCAGCAAGGTGTTCAGTTTACCAGCCATTGCCATAGCTGCTGACTTCACGGCTACCCCAGCTTCCCCAACTCCATTGGGTATGGGTTCACCGTCGAGATAGAAGATTCCATAACCCCCTCCCCCAGCATTTGTGGAAGAGAGTGCTTTGCCAAACAAGTAATCAGCAGGTTGTTCCCCTGCTTGCACTACCGATGCAGCAGAGATACCAGAAAAGGCACTGGTAGCATCTACTCGCTCAATCCGTTCTAGGTTCCCATCCAGAGCTACCGTTAGACCAATATTACCGGCTAACACCCGGACAGCTTCTTGCACCAGCTGCCCAACTTGTAGCTGATTGTTATTATCAGTACTAGCACCAATAAATTTTGCCTTAGCAGTCAGACCATCTTTAGAGGTTATTTGTAGTTGGGAGACTCCCGATTTAGCACCGACTAATTCCAATACAGAGTTGTTGCTATAGTAATTCACAACTGTTGCTGGTAATCCTGCCAACCACAACTGTGCCGTTTGGCCATTATCTTCCACTGCGGTGACCACACCATCGGCTCCCATGCTAGGGTCAGGGGGCAGATAATAGGTAGGTATTGGCTCAAGACTACTTTGACCCCCTAGCCTTGGCTGTTGTTGTGTACCTGTCAGTTGATTAACCATCACACCAGCGTGACTCAGGCTCACCTGACTTGTGGTTGTTGGTATTGCCTGCCACAGATACTGAGTAAGAGCATAGGTAAATAAGCCAGCACTGAAACCATTCCATTTAGCCTCCATGGCCATTTGATTGGGTTCAGTAGCCGTGAGAACCAGACCTGCCATAGGATTCATCGCTCCAGGAACAACCGAAAGCGATTTCCGGTTTACCATCCCTTGCCCAGAATCCTGTATCCGCCGCCGCAGTTGCTCTTGAAAAGCCAGTTCGTCCCGACTAGCCTCTTGGGCTGGTGGGTTAGTACTAGAGCGTACCTTAATATTTCCTTGGAGGAGGCTATCAGCTACCGTGTGGCTAGTATCGAGTACTGTAGTGACTTGGTCAGTGAAGAGCGATCGCAATAGCAAAACTAGCGTTTCTTCCAGTAAATCCTTGGCTACCTTAGGATTTTTTGTGGTCAGGCTCCCATCTACTGGAACCAAGCTATTTTGAAGTGCAACAGACCTATCGGTTTGATATCCTGGAGATAGCTTAACCTGGCTACCGAAGCCACTGAAGTGGAAGACTACCACATCACCCGCTTTCGCTTGCTTCGTCAGATGTTCAATAAAAGTCGTTTCAATATTTTCGCGAGTCGCTTGGTCATCTTTAAGTATAAGTATATCCTTCGGGTTGAAGCCAAACCGATGAATCAATAGTTCTTGTTGTAGTTCTACATCAGTAACACAGCCATCCAATACTGTGCTACGAGGATACTTGTTGATACCCACTAGTAGGGCTAACTTTCGCCCAAGGGGTTGTGCTAATACTTGGAAGTAACGGTCTATTCCAGGAACAGCTAAACCACTATTCCCTAGGAGGGATAGTACTGTTTCACTTACTCCTAATGTTGCCAATCCCAAACTAGCTTTTTGCAGAAAAGTCCGGCGATTAAGTCCCATATCCGCGCTTCAGCTTTCAGATTTCAGCTATCAGCCTACCAGGATTGGCGCTCCCACGGCCACAAGCCATGGGATTCCCAGTTCAGCTAGTTCACTAGTTCACTAGTTAAAGGTTGAACGCGATGGACTTCGTCCCGCTTTCAGCGAACGCGTGGCCTTTTGGCCAAGGTTACAGGTTGAAGGTTATTTGGTTGAAGGTTGAAGGTTGAAGGTTGAAGGTTATTTGGTTACAGGTTACAGGTTACAGGTTTAAGGTTATTTGGTTACAGGTTACAGGTTGAAGGTTACAGGTTGAAGGTTATAGGTTGAAGGTTACAGGTTGAAGGTTATAGGTTGAAGGTTACAGGTTGAAGGTTTGGAATATAACCGCCTAACCAAATAACCAAATAACCAAATAACCGCTTCACCTCCAACCTTCAACGGTCTAACCTCCAACCTTCAACGGTCTAACCTTCAACGGTCTAACCTTCAACCTTCAACAGTCTAACCTTCAACCTTCAACCTTCAACCTTCAACCTTCAACTCCTCTCGTGCATTGCCTTAGCCAGTTCTGCTGCCACTTCAGGTCGGGAAAATTCCGGTGGTGGTAACTCTCCCTCACGCAGCATTTTCCGTACCTTAGTACCGGATAAATGAATCCTCTGCTCCGGTGTACTTGGACTAGTCTTGGCGGTAGCCATACCCTGGGTGCGAGTGCAGTAGAAGGCATGCTCAAACTTCATCGGCATGATCCCCAACTCACCAGGCTCAAACTGATCAAAAATGTGTTGGGCATCATAGGTGCCGTAATAGTCTCCCACACCAGCGTGGTCTCGTCCTACAATGAAATGGGTACAGCCATAATTCTTCCGTACCAAAGCATGGAAAATGGCTTCTCTTGGGCCAGCGTAACGCATGGCAGCAGGGTTAATTGCCAGAATCACTCGGTTATTGGGAAAATAATTCTCCAACATGATTTCATAGCAACGCATGCGCACATCGGCTGGGATGTCGTCGCTTTTAGTAGCACCCACTAAGGGATGAAGGAATAGACCGTCTACGGTTTCTAGAGCGCACTTGATGATATATTCATGAGCCCGATGAATGGGATTACGGGTTTGGAAACCTACCACTGTTTTCCAACCCTGTTCCGAGAACATGGCTCTGGATTGTTCTGGATCGATTTGGTAGGTGGGAAACTGGGGATGGGGTAACCGTTCCAGTAACCATACCGAACCAGCTAAATTAATCTCTCCCTGGTCATACACGACTTTCACACCAGGATGCTTATCTTCATCAGTGCGGTACACTTGCACCGCTTCATGGGTTTTGTCGTAAGGATATTTTTCCGTCAGTTCTAATACACCAATAAACCGACCACTGGTATCATCCAAACGGACTAACCCCCCCTCTTGCAGAGGGGCAGCTACTTCAGAGGTAACCGAGAGGGTGATTGGAACTGACCACGGTAGGTTATTGGCTAGACGCATCCGGTCTACCACTGATTCGTAGTCTTCTTTGGTCATGAAGCCAGTCAGGGGACTAAAGCCACCGATAGCAATCATTTCCAGGTCGCTGACAGCCCGTTTATCCAGTGTGACTCTGGGCAGAAATTCAGCTTTCTCCAAAAATTCCTGCCGTTGTTCAGGTGTAGCGACACGGTTGACCAGTTGACCACCGTGAGCTGGGATAGTTTGTGAAGGATGGCTTAACACCGGGCTTTGCATACTCTAGCAATAATAATTAGGTTCTACAATTGTCTCAAGAATTGTCTCAAGAATTGTCTCAAGATGCGACTCCCACTCCAAAGCGTGTAAGTGGGGTCCTTTAGTTAACGTATAAAGATTCTGCTTCAAGTACTAGAAATATAATTTAACTCTTCCAGCTTTTTCAGAACTTTGTCCACACTTTCTGATAATTCTTCTTGGTCAGTGCGACATTCCACTTCCGGATTTAATGGTGGCTCATAGGGGTCATCAATACCAGTAAAATTCTTAATTTCTCCATCACGAGCTCGTTTGTAAAGTCCTTTGACATCTCGGCCTTCGCAAACTTTTAGGGGAGCATTAACATAAACTTCTACAAAGTCACCAATCCTTTGCCTGACCTCCTCTCGAATTTCACGGTAAGGAGAGATAGCGGATACCAAGACAATAACTCCATTGCGGGTTAAAAGATGGGCAACAAAGCCAATGCGGCGAATGTTTTCATCCCGGTCTTCTTTACTAAATCCGAGTCCTTTTGTTAAGTTCTGACGGACGATATCCCCATCCAAGACTTCCGGCTTGCATCCTTTGGCGTTTAGTTTTTCTTCTAATGCCTTAGTAATAGTGGTCTTTCCAGCACCACTAAGACCAGTTAACCATACTGTAACACCACGATGTTCCATTAAATTTATTTACCTCCTAGATTTTTTGTTGACATGAGTTGGATTTGGTCTGGATCGGGTATTGGTATTTCAGTTGAACACCAAACTCAACCTAGTAAGTGCTATTGCCTTTAGTCTCGGCTAATTTATAACAGATGCCGCCCTTAGGTGGTATGCTCTTGAGAACCCCCAGCTTAACGTAGTAGAAGGATTCGGATTGCCCTCGAATTATTTTCGGTCACATCCCCCCTATAATGGCTTACCCTGATGCCAAGTTAATGGGGATTTTTGCTTTTTTTCAATGCTAACCTTCTCAAGGTCTCTGAACCAGATTAACCCATCTGCCCTAAGTATTGCTGATAACCTAACTCATCGAGCAATGCTTGCTTTTCCATCACTGATTGGGCTAAATTCTGGCGATACTGCTGCACTCTCTCTAGTAATTCCGGCTGATGAGTCCCCAAAATCTGCACCGCTAACAACCCGGCATTCTTGGCATTACCAATTGCTACAGTAGCGACGGGAATTCCCCCAGGCATTTGAACAATTGAGTATAGGGAATCGATACCCTGCAAGTGACGACTAGACACTGGCACCCCAATCACAGGCAAGGGTGTTAGAGCCGCTACCATCCCAGGCAGATGAGCCGCCCCCCCAGCACCAGCAATAATAACCTTGAGTCCACGCTTGTGAGCGTCTTGGGCATAATTTACCATCCGTTCGGGGGTGCGGTGGGCGGACACAATCGCTACTTCCCAAGGAACACCGAAGTCTTCACATACTGCGATCGCATTTTGCATGGTGGGCAAATCGGAATCGCTGCCCATAATAATCCCAATTAACGGTTGGTTATTGGTCATGGATCATGTTTGATGGTAATTGATTAGACTTCGCCACATTCCCTAATGACTCTAGATATTATCAATGCTCGTGTCCCTAATTACCAGGGTTTACAGAATATTCACATTAATGATCATGGAATTATTGACGCGATCGCACCCAACCTAGAAACTCTTCCTAAGCTAGAAACTCTTCCTAACCCGGCTATCCTTGACGTTGCTGGGGATTGGGTCTCCCTAGGGGGTGTGGATTTGCAGATTAATGGGGGGCTAGGCTTAGCCTTCACCGATGTCGATTTTCACCACATCCCTTTACTCCAAGATATTTGTCAATTCCTTTGGCATCAGGGTGTGGATCAGTTTTTACCCACTCTGGTGACTACTTCTGTAGAGAAGATTCAGCGTACGCTTTCTGTCTTTGCTGAATTTATCCCTTCCCAACCTTACCAGACCCCAACCGCTCGCATCTTGGGTGTCCATCTAGAAGGGCCATTTCTCAATCCCCAAAAACGGGGAGCTCATCCTCTTGAGTATCTCTTACCACTTAATCTTGAAAATGTCAAGGAAGTTTTGGGAGACTATGGTGATCTGGTCAAGCTGATTACAATAGCGCCAGAGTTAGACAGCATTGGTGAGGTGATTCCGTATTTGCGATCGCGCAACATAATTGTTAGTCTCGGTCACTCCCAAGCCACAGCAGAGCAAGCCCAAAGCGCCTTTGAACGTGGGGCATCCATGGTAACCCATGCTTTTAATGCCATGCCAGGACTCCATCACCGCAAACCAGGATTACTGGGAGCTGCCCTAGTTACTCCCGGTGTCCAGTGTGGACTAATTGCCGATGGTCAGCACGTTTGTTCCACCATGATCCAATTGCTGCTCCGTGCTGGGGGTTATGAACAAGGGATTTTTCTAGTTAGCGATGCCCTAGCACCAATGGGATTACCCGATGGCGTCTATCCCTGGGACAGCCGCCAGATAGAGGTCAAAGACGGGACAGCACGGCTACCAGATGGGACATTATCTGGGACAACCTTGCCCTTATTGGTAGGAGTAGAGAATTTAGTCCAGTGGGGGATTTGTAGCATTGAGAATGGCATTGCCCTCGCAACGGTTTCCCCTCGCCAAGCCATCGGTTTACCAACCCTCAGCATTGGTCAACCAGCTCAGTTATTACGCTGGCATCTGGATCAGGAAACATCAAAGCTGAGTTGGCAGCGTTTGTAGTGTGGGGAGGGAGAAGTGTGGGAAGTGTGGGAAGACAGGGGAGGGGAGAAGTAGTTTTTGAGAATTTGGTATAGTAAAAGACATTGTCTTGATCCAAAGCGCGAGTGGTTAAGGTGGCTGTGTGGGTCACGAGGGATCCCCCCTAACCCCCCTTAGTAAGGGGGGGACAGTGGAAACTAGGGATCCCCCCTAACCCCCCTTAGTAAGGGGGGGACAGTGCGAGCACCTGGTAAGTCCCGTGGAAACTAGGGATTCCCCCTAACCCCCCTTAGTAAGGGGGGGACACGCCAGTCCCTGATCTGACTCCCCATCTCCCCATCTCCCCATCTCCCCATCTCCCCATCTCCCCACACTTCCCACACTTCCCACACTCTCCCGACTCCCGATTCCCGATTCCCGATTCCCTACTCCGGATTCACTACAGGGAAATTAATAAAACTTAAACAATCAAGTCAACGGAGAAGCCTAATTGAGTAGTACGCTGTAGAACTAGAGCGTAAGGTAAATTTTTTTATGGCAGAACTAAAACGTGGTGCAAAAGTTCGGATTAAAAGAAAAGAATCCTACTGGTATAACGATGTGGGAACTGTGGCTAGTATAGACAAGAGTGGTATTAAATACCCAGTGATTGTCCGCTTTGATAAGGTCAACTATACTGGCTACAGCGGTAACCCTACTGGGGTTAACACCAATAACTATGCAGAGAGTGAACTGGAAGTAGTTGGTTAACCTAACCAGACTCGGGAATTTAAGTTCCCGGTGTCTGTGGAGTGCTAAGTTAACACTCAGCACTCACTATTGATCAACTAAGCACTCAATCGTGCCGGAACTACCAGAAGTTGAAACAATTCGCCTGGGTCTAAATCAAGTGACTACAGGCCAGGAAATTCAGGGTGGAGAGGTGTTACTATCGCGCACCATCGCCCACCCTATTTCTCCCAAAGATTTTTTAGCCCAACTCACAACTGTCACCATTAGTGATTGGCATCGACGGGGCAAATACCTACTCGCTAAACTAAGCAAGTCAGACACTGATCAGGCCGGTTGGTTAGGTGTTCACCTCCGGATGACTGGTCAACTGCTATGGCTAAGTCAAGACCAGCCTCACCCAAAACACACGCGAGTGCGATTGTTTTTCCCAAACAACCAGGAGTTAAGGTTTATCGACCAGCGAACCTTTGGTCGAATGTGGTGGATTCCGCCATCCCAATTACCAGAAACTATTATCACTGGTCTAAAGCAACTCGGACCAGAACCGTTTTCCCAGGAATTTTCTACAGATTACCTAGTTAGTAAGCTCCATCACCGCCAGCGCGCGATTAAAACGGCCTTGCTCGATCAGTCCCTGGTAGCAGGAATAGGTAATATCTATGCCGATGAAGCATTATTCTTGAGTGGTATTAGACCAGAAACCCTTTGTAAAGATTTGGGGTTAGAGCAGATCGAAAAGCTGACCATCGCGATTATCCAAGTATTGGAAAAAGCGATTGAGTCTGGTGGTACCACCTTTAGTGATTTTATCAACGTCCAGGGAGTCAATGGCAACTATAAGGGGATTGCCTGGGTTTATGGTCGTACCGGAGAACCCTGTCGTATCTGTAGCACCCCCATCCAGCGAACCAAGTTAGTCGGTCGCTCAACTCACTTTTGTCCGAACTGTCAGCGTTGATCAGAACGGCTATCGGGCTGGTTATTGGGCGTTGCTTAATAATGGAATGATTTGAATAGTTTTGTGGAACGGGCATCAGGTCTGTAACGGGCATCAGGCGTGGAACTGGCATCTTGCCAGTTTCAATATATTTCCGGGCAGGCAGGATGCCCACCCCAGTTCTATTTATTCTTTAATTCAGCAACGCCGTCTGACAAACATGGGGAATGTGGGTTCTATCAATTCGATATTGACATCTACCACAATGGTATAATAACCTAGCTAAAGCATGATACAGCATTCCAAGTTGCTGACAGAAAGAAATTCTAGGAGACCTTGATACCCTCCTCCTATATCCTTAATAAAGGGAAATAACCAAAATGATAAAACATGTGATTCGTTTTTTGGTTGTAACGCTATTTGTTGTGAGCTTGGCACTAATTTCAAACCCTAGCTCTGCATTAGCAAACACCATAAAATCCACGGATGACATCGTCTGGCAACGGCGAGATGGACAAGTTCATTACTGGCCGATGAGTAACGGTGAACGAACTGGAGGTATAAATATTGCTACTCCTGTAGGTGCTGAATGGAGCCTGAAAGGGGTTGGTAATGTCAACGGTGACTGTACGGATGACATCGTCTGGCAACGGCGAGATGGACAAGTTCATTACTGGCCGATGAGTAACGGTGAACGAACTGGAGGTATAAATATTGCTACTCCTGTAGGTGCTGACTGGAGCCTGAAAGGGGTTGGTGATGTCAACGGTGACGGTACAGATGACATCGTCTGGCAACGGCGAGATGGACAAGTTCATTACTGGCCGATGAGTAACGGTGAACGAACCGGAGGTATAAATATTGCTACTCCTGTAGGTGCTGACTGGAGCCTGAAAGGGGTTGGTGATGTCAACGGTGACGGTACAGATGACATCGTCTGGCAACGGCGAGATGGACAAGTTCATTACTGGCCGATGAGTAACGGTGAACGAACCGGAGGTATAAATATTGCTACTCCTGTTAGTGCTGACTGGAGCCTGAAAGGGGTTGGTGATGTCAACGGTGACGGTACGGATGACATCGTCTGGCAACGGCGAGATGGACAAGTTCATTACTGGCCGATGAGTAACGGTCAACGAACTGGAGGTATAAATATTCACACTCCTGTCGGTGCTCAATGGAGCCTCAAAGGGGTTGGTGATGTAGGTTAATGACTTAGCTGCCTGTAGTCACTAGGCTGATGGGGTGACAAGCAGCATGATTAGCCTTACTGGGTGTGGGGTGACCGGGTGTGGGCGAACGGGAAACTACAGGAGCTATGGCACATTAATACCCACATTCCGCACCCCCCAGTGTTACCAAGAGTAATTAGACTTCGCGGCAGTTGTCGGGAACAGGGAACAGGGAACAGGGAACAGTGGACAAGAATTGACCCAAACACTATCATAAAAATACTTTTGCAAGAGGCTTGTGACAGTTGAGTAAAATATCCACTAATCTACCACTATCTCCAAGCCTGTGGGAGATTATAACTATGGCACTACCACGACCTAAGGCGGTCGAACTTACGGGACTCTCCAGGAACACTCTAAGGAAGTATGGAGATAATGGGACAATCAAATGCGAAAAAACCCCAGGAGGAACTAGATTCTTTGACACAGAGAGCAAGCTCTGCCTCGGTGCCAGATCATCTAAACATCTTCAAGCTGTTTGCTGCTACTGCCTCCTCAGCAGTAGCAAACAAAGGGACGACCTCGCCAGGCAAGTCGCCTACAAGCACTCCCTCTTCCCGGAAGCGGAGATTATCATTGACATCGGTTCAGGACTCAACTACAAAAGAAAAGGACTTAGAACCATATTGGAGCGAATTGTGCTCGGAGATCAGCTCACGATTGTTGTTGCCTGTAGAGACCGACTTACCCGATTCGGGTTTGAACTTATTGAGTACCTGGTCGGTATCAACGGTGGAAAAATCCTGGTTCTCGACCAACCTGAAAGTTGTCCAGAATCAGAGCAAGCCGCAGATCTTCTCTGAATCATTCACGTCTTTTCTTGCCGCGTCCACGGACTCCGAAAGTACGGTTCGAAAATCAAAGAAGATCCGAGTGTTCCTAAACCCTGAGCAACGCTCAATAGTTCGTAAGTGGTTTGGAGTGTCCCGTTATGTTTTCAATAAAACCGTCAAGATCCTCTCTGATGGTGAGACCAAAGCTAATTGGAAAGCTATTAAGACTGGCATATTAAATGACCTCCCTGAGTGGTGTAAAGCAGTGCCTTATCAAATCAAATCTATAGCGATAAAGGATGCTTGCACTGCTGTTAGGGAGGCCAAGAAAAAATACCAAAAAACTTCACAAATTAACCGAGTAAGATTTAGGTCTCGTAAGAACCCTGTTCAGTCTTGCTATATCCCTAAGTCAGCAGTGTCTAGCAAAGGTGTCTATCACACAAAGCTGGGAGAAATTACCTTTGCTGAGACTCTACCTGAGAATATCTGTGATTGTCGATTAACTAGCAGTAACGGGAATTGCTACCTGGTAGTTCCCCATGAAGCAACTAATGTTAAAGCCGAAAACCAAGGCAGAGTAGTCGCTTTAGACCCCGGTGTTAGGACTTTTTTGACATTCTTTAGTGAGACTTCTGTTGGAAAGATTGGGGATGGTGATTTTTCCAGAATTCAGCGACTTTGTTCTGATCTCGATAGTCTGATGTCCCGAACAAGTAAAGCTAAGAAAGGACAAAAGCGCCGAATGAGAAAAGCCGCTAGAAGGATGATCATAAAAATCCAGAATCTGATCAACGAATTACATCACAAAGCTGCCCGATTCTTAGTTGACAACTTTGATGTGATTTTGCTTCCCACTTTTGAGACTTCTCAGATGTCCCGAAAGAATAACCGCAAGATTAGATCGAAAACAGTTCGCAATATGCTCTCTTTTGCTCATTATCGTTTCAAAGAATTCCTAAAGCATAAAGCCCAAGAAACCGGGAAAATTGTTGTAGATGTTTGTGAAGCCTATACGAGTAAAACCGTTAGTTGGACTGGGGAGCTGGTTAACATCGGCGGCAGCAAAATTATTAAATCAAAAGTTGATGGCCGATCTATGGATCGAGACATTAACGGCGCTCGTGGGATATTTCTGCGAGCCCTGGGAGATACCCCCTGGCTGAGAAATCAGCTTGCATTAGTGAGCCTTGATTTGCCTTTGGTAGATTTTGGTAGCTAAAAAGTATCGGTCTATTGATAATAAGATTCATTTAGTAGGAGGATTATAGTACTTTTGTACTATATAGTGGCTAATGGGTAAAATCTCGATTACCGACAACTGCGGCGAAGTGTAATCAAATTTGGATACAATAGAAGAGGAAAGACAAAAGAGATTTTATGGCTGGGAAAATTAAAAAGGGAGTATTGGTTCGGGCTATTCAAGCCCAGTTAGAGGGTAGCCTGGAAGCCAAAGCAAGTGACCCCCGCTTTTCCTCTTATCTGTTTGAAACCGATGGGGAAATTCTTGATATCAAGGGGGATTATGCCCTGGTAAAATTTGGTCGGGTACCCACCCCGAACATTTGGTTACGCATTGACCAGTTGGAAATCTCCTCTTGAAGAGTAGGGAGTAGGGAGTAGGGAGTAGGGAGTAGGGAGTAGGGAGTAGGGAGTAGGGAGCGGTGCGACCCCGCGCTTTTTTAAAGCTAAGCGTGAACGCGCACCATAGGGAAATGGCGAGATGGAGAGAATTATCCCGAAAATTATTGTATATAATGTATATATAGATACATATTTAAGATACATATTTATACTTCCTAAGTAACGAAAGTACATACTCGCCCCAATGTTCACAAACCTACCCTTGTGAGCTTTGGCACCGATATCCCCCTAAATCCCCCCCCTAAATCCCCCAAGCAAGTTGGGGGAGTTCCAGCAAAAGCGATTGGCCGTAGGCCACGCTACGCGAACGAATTTCCACGCTACCCATTCGTATCATGGTACCCTATCCCAACTCCCCAATTGCTTGCCACGACAACCGTGTATCCGTCATCGGTGGTGGTAGAGTAGGGAGTACTCTTGTCCAACGGATTGCTGAGAAAAATCTGGCCGATGTCGTACTCCTGGATATTGTACCAGGTATGCCCCAAGGCATTGCTCTCGATTTAATGGAGGCCAGGGGCATTGAAGGTCACGATTGCCAAATTATCGGAACTAATGACTATGCTGATACTGCTGGTTCCGATGTGGTGGTGATTACGGCAGGAAGTCCCCGGAAACCAGGCATGAGTCGGGATGACCTGCTACAGATTAATGCCAAAATTGTGGTGGAAGCGGCTAAAAATGCGATCGCAAAATCCCCAGATGCCATGTTAATCGTGGTCACCAATCCCCTCGATGTGATGACCTACCTAGCCTGGCAAGCTACTGACTTACCACCCCATCGGGTCATGGGCATGGCAGGGGTGTTGGATTCTACCCGATTCCGGACATTCATTGCCATGGAAAATGGTGTATCCGTTGCGGATGTAAATGCTGTAGTGCTCGGAGGCCATGGGGACTTAATGGTGCCACTACCCCGCTACTCTACCGTTAGCGGTGTTCCCATCACGGAACTGATGACACCAGACCGGATAGAAGCCCTGATCGAACGGACTCGTCGAGGAGGGGCAGAAATTGTAGAACTGATGCGCACTGGCAGTGCCTATTTTGCCCCAGCATCCTCCGCCTGTTTGATGGTAGAAGCAATATTACACAACCAATCCCGCCAAATCACCGCAGCTGTCTACCTTCAGGGTGAATATGATTTGGAAGATATTTTTATAGGGGTACCCACCCGATTGGGGTGTCGAGGCATCGAAAAAATTTTGGAATTAAAGTTGACAGATTATGAACTGTCCTCCCTCAAGGTATCTGCTGAATCAGTTCGTGACAATATTAAGAAGGCACAAGAGATGCTGGGTCATTAAGGTAATTAAGAGAGTGTGGGAAGTGTGGGAAGTGTGGGAAGTGTGGGGAGATGGGGAGATGGGGAGATGGGGAGCTTGGGGAGTTAGTGGAGTAACCAATTATCTGGATTGATAATCATCTTGACTAATCCACTAAGAATTTGATTGTAATTTCCGTAGAGTTCTCTGACTTCTTCGAGGGTGAGATACTGACATTTCACCGCAAAGGTTAACCAAACTTGAGTCTCTGCTGCCTCTGCCTCACAATCATTCAGTTTAGCTACAAAAGCGGCTTTATATCTCCGTTTTATCCAAGCTTCTGCGAGATTAGCACAGACTGAGCGAGAGGAACGACGAATTTGATCAGTTAATGAATATTTTTCTTCAACTGGGAACTTTTTAGAATGTTCAAAAATTAGCATCGCTGTCTCAAATGCCAATTGATAAATAACCAAATCTTCATGAGTTCTAAAATACTTTTTCCCTTTTTCCTTTCCTGTTCCCATATTTCCGATCTTCTTTAATTGCCATCGCTCTTCTCTTCTGTCCTCTCCATCTTCCCACACTCCCCTATCTGATGACCAGTAACTTCCCACCCCTCCCACACTCCCCACCCTCCCCACACTTCCCACACTCCCCACCCTCCCCACACCCAGCGTTATAGATTATCAATTATTGGCGGCTATTATGTCTAATACCTTAAAAACCGGAGCAATTATCAAAGACCGCTATACAATCTTAGGCGACTTAGGTCAAGGAACCTTTGGACGTACCTATCTCGCTGAAGATGCTAATCGCTATCAAGAGCGTTGTGTACTCAAAGAATTTGCTCCCCAACTTCAAAACAACTATGAGTTACAAAAAGCTCAAGAATTATTTGAGCGAGAAGCTGGGATGCTATACCAGCTCAGACATAACCAAATTCCTTGTTTTCGAGAGTTACTTAGAACCAGTATCGGTCGTAAAAATTATCTCTTTTTAGTACAAGACTATGTGGAAGGGTTAACCTATCACCAGCTTTTAGTCCAGGGTCAAAAGTTTAGGGAAGCAGATGTGATTAAACTGCTCCAAGACATCTTGCCAGTTTTAGATTATATCCACTCTAAGCAGATCATTCATCGGGATATTTCTCCCGATAATCTGATTAAACGGAATTCTGACAATAAGCCAGTATTAATTGACTTTGGTTGTGTCAAAGAAATGGTAACCACTGCCATTGTCCAATCAACCGGATACGTGATTGGCACTCAAGTGGGCAAACGGGGTTACTCCCCAGATGAACAGTTACGATATGGTAAAGCTGATGCCACTAGCGACCTTTACGCTTTAGCGGTAACTGCTTTAGTATTGCTAACTGGTAAACAGCCTCTAGACTTTTATGATAGTTATCACGCTACCTGGCTTTGGCAAGAGATAACTATTAGCCCCAGCTTCAAATCGGTCTTGGCTAAAATGCTGGATAATCTTCCTAAAGAACGGTATCAGTCAGCCCAAGATGTCAGTGAAGCCCTAGAAACCGTAATTCCCCAGCCGGTAAGTAGCCAGCAGCCAACTAAGCTACCCAATAATCTACCAACTAAACAACCAAATAATCTCCCAAATAAGCTACCAAATAAACAACCAAATACACTATTTACCCAGATTGCTACCTTAGTGGCTGCTCCTGGTCAAACCATTAAAACAACGTTCACTGCTGTGCTCAATCGCAAACAGCAATCCACTAACCGTGAACTAAGGTTTTTTGGTCTTTCTATGTCCATTGCTTTATTAGTAGTGTTTGGAACGGTAGCAGTAGCTAGAGGAGGGTTTCCTACACCAAAATTCCCGAAGATATCCTGGCAATTGCCCTCTATACCATCATTGCCCTCTAAATCATCTGTGAGTAACACAGAGCAGCAACGGCAAAAGCAAATCTATCAGCGTTGTCTAGATTTGAAGATTGATCCAGGGACTTTTTATCAGAAAGTTGATCAATTTTTTTATAGTACATATCCACAATTAAAAGGAAAGACTCTTTCCGATAAACAAGAGGATGTTAAATTCCGGGCAGCTTGGTATCAAATTGCTGAGGATTTACTGGATAATTTGGAACAAGAGGCTTATTTGAGCAATTAGAGGTTTTGGTTGGTTCATTCTGCATCAATCCCATCCCAAAGCTCTGAAATAGGAAGTGCATTCCCTGTCATGGCTTCTTGCCATCCCTGACGAAAACTTTCTTCTGCGGTATTCTGTGTAACACTCTCACGAAACAGACGAACTATCTGTAACAAATTTGGTAAGTATTCTTGGGGAGTTTGCTGTATTTCCTCAATCACTTTTTGTCCAGTTTCTGTAGTAGTAGCGTTATCAGCTACAAAATTTTGGTCTGTCATTATTGTATAGCAGTCGAAGTAAAGTTTAAGACATCTTTTGCTCCCTGCTCCCTACTCCCTGCTCCCTTTCAAGGAAAAGACTATGTCCTAAACCATACTTCCCTTGCTATATCTTGTTAGCAATACTCTGATTAATATAGCAAAGGGAACAGCAGATCTGGGAGCAGGGAGCAGGGAGCAGGGAAGTCGGAAGTGGGAAAAAATCCTGTGTACGTCATAGGTATAAAAAACGCTATATCCCTCTTTTGTCACTTTCCGGAAACAAAGCGGTGCGACCCGTGGCGAATTTAATTCGCCAACGGATTTGCTTTTGTTTTAGGATTGTGACAGAACAGGGATATATTACGTCTGGATTCATTCTATAAAAATTGTTGTAAACTAAAACTTATAGTCAACATTAAGTACTTCAACCGAATAACTATATGACTACACTTACATCAAGAAGTGCTGCCGCGACTGCTGTAATTCAGCAACGCCCGCTTTATAAGCTTGCCCTCTATATTGGTCCTATATTTATATAGGCTTGCGCCAGTTTTTGATAAACTTCTATTGCCTCTGCCTTAATCTCTTGACGGCGTTGATCATTCATTGGCCAACTCCGCATGAGTTCCACTGCAGTTTTGGCTTGTTCGTAGGCATCGATGGCTTTTTGCCAGTTACCTTGGGTGAAGTGGAGGTTGCCTAAGCTGCGGGAAGTTGTCAGACAGTTAATCGGATTTGCTTCTGGGGTGCGAACGGACAAAGCTAGTTGGTATGCAGCAATTGCTTTTTCGAGATTATCAGTCTTGTCACCACGGATTCTCTGACTGTAGGCATTGCCCAGATTGTTTTGAGTTTTTGCCCAATCTTCGGGGAAGTCTGATTTAGTGCGAACTGACAAAGCTAGTTGGTATGTGGCAATAGCAAGTTCTAGATTCTCAGCCCTGTCGTGGCGGATTCTATCACGGTAGGCTGTGCCCAGATTGTTTTGAGTTATTGCCCACTCAATGGGGAAGTCTTCTTGAGTGTAAACTGACAAGGCTAGTTGGTATGCTTCAATAGCAAGTTCTAGATTCTCAGCCCTGTTGTGGCGGATTCTTTGATAGTAGGCATTGCCCAGATTGGTTTGAATCGCTGCCCAAATTTCCCGGTTACTCTCACGGGTAAAAACTGTTAGCAGCTGTTCGTAACCAGCCATGGCGATTTCTATGTTATTGGCTTTATTGCCCAGTGTAAAATTCTTGATCAGGTTGCTGAAGTTGCCAATAACTCTAGCAATTCCTTCTGCTGTTTCTGGTTCCGCTTCTGAGAGTTTAGCAGTGATCAGTTCCAGGGTATGGATAAAGTTATGATCGAGTTTATCTAGGTTGGCTTGCAGGAGTGGGTAGACGACTTTGGGGTCGCCATTGCTGTCGGCGATCGCTAGCAATACCTTAATCAAGAATTGCAGATAGTCTTGGGATAAGGGATTAGCTGAGGTAGGGATTTCTGAGATTCCGGTGGAACAAGTTAGCAGTTGGTGGATCAGGTTGAGGTATGCTTGTATTCTTTGTTCGTCCATTGTTAGTCGTTTTTTGTTGATCACAAAAAAAAGCAAGTCCTTCAAAAGCACCAGGGGGGCTGCCTTGGATCAAGTCCGGTTGAATACCCATCATCAAGAAGATTGATGGGGAGATGGGGCAGATTGTGATTAAGGGTAATTATCAGGACATTATCTGAGTACATATATAAAAATGCGTGCTCAGGATATATAGCAATAAATCAATAAAAAAAATCGGTCAAGTTTTGGTTAACCCCAATTCTTGAGCAAATTCTATTATGTAAGCCTCAAGTACTTGGGGCGAGAGTGTTGGAGGTGTGGTAAGTGTTTTAAATATGGTAGGCGTGGTAAGTGTGGGTGGGCAGATTGTGATTAAGGGTAATTATCAGGAGATTATCTGAGTACATATATAAAAATGCGTGCTCAGGATATATACCAATAAATCAATAAAAAAAATTCGGTCAAGTTCTGGTTAACCCCAAGTCTTGACCGATTTTTATTATGTAAGCTTCCACAAGTACAGCTGAGCTGCACTCAAATCTAAATTACTACTGATCAACTATCGAATTAGTCAGCAACTACTCGAAAGTAACTACATCCCAACTCATCATTCATCCTGATTTATACCCCTCCACAAAACGATTTTCACCATTCATAGTCGCCAGGGCGACGCCCTGGCAATTTACTATCCTAGTCTAGGTATAAGTATCGAATCAAAAAAGTCGTAACTTGACCAGATTTTCCGGTAGGCTCGAAAGCGCTCCACTCGTCGGGATAGGCGTATTTAAGGGAATAGATAGCATTAATTGTTTTGCGAACTTGTTTAGGAGAACCGACCAAGATGTGCTTGACTTTTTTAGGTTTACGACCTGGGTTTTCAGGGTTGGTATTTTCATCGGAGTTGGGTGGAAGGTTGTTGTTCATCAGTAGTAATTCCTTAAAACTGCTTACATTATTAATATATACATAAATTAATTCAATGTCAAGGGGTTTAGGAAAATTTTTTTTATTACAAAATGGGGCATCAATGGAATATAAACTAGTTTTTAGTTGTCTACATTTTCAATAAAATTAATCGTAGGGTGGGCAGTGCTTTAATCCGATAAAATTAGCTGGTCATCGGGTTAAAATACTGCCCACCGACTACATTTTGAATAAGATTAATCGTAGGGTGGGCAGTGCTTTTATATAAAATTAGCTGGTAATCAAGTTATTAGGCACTGCCCACCGACAGGATATTAACTTGATTGTCATTGAAACTATGACAATTTTGAAGTATATCTTTTTAAGAAGCTTCATCGTAGGGTGGGCAGTGCTTTTATATAAAATTAGCTGGTCATCGGGTTAAAACACTGCCCACCGACTACATTTTGAATAAGATTAATCGTAGGGTGGGCAGTGCTTTTATATAAAATTAGCTGGTAATCAAGTTATTAGGCACTGCCCACCGACAGGATATTAACTTGATTGTCATTGAAACTATGACAATTTTGAAGTATATCTTTTTAAGAAGCTTCATCGTAGGGTGGGCAGTGCTTTTATATAAAATTAGCTGCTAATCAAGTTATTAGGCACTGCCCACCCTACATCTAATTGCCTAAATTTTTAATAAGATTAATCCTCTGGTGGGCAGTGCTCAATACCAATTAAAAAGCTGACAATCTCCAAGGTAAGCACTGCCGAGCCTACATCTACATCTGTTAAGCGATTGGCCTACGGCCACGCTAAGCGATCGCACTGCCGAGCCGACATCTACTACATCTACTGGGCTGGTGGGCAGTGCTTGATACCAATTAAAAAGCTGACAATCTCCAAGGTAAGCACTGCCCACCCTACATTTATAACTTACTTAATCATTCTTGGAATGTTCAAATTCATAAACGTAAAACAGCCGACTTAACCTTTTAAATGAGTAGCCTATAGTTGCTATAATAATTGCTCCGGCGAGCCCTACCCAAAATCCAGTTGGAGGTATTACTTTGAAGGGAGATATATTGATGGAATCTGCAGTCATTGCCATCTTAAATGCTACAGCCCGGGCATCCATAACTATTCCGATTAATAAACAGAGCGCCGCCCCCCCATAACTTATTACCGTAGCACGATTGATGTTGGTCAGAGCCTTTTGACAAATATCACAATCTTTTGTATGAGTTGACCACACATCAAAAAGCTGCTTTTTATCTAACTCAGCATTGGGAAGTTGATCATTGATACCTGAATCCCAAGGAATGTTACCTCCTGCTCTCGTTTTAAACCACTGACGAAAGGTGATGACCATTTTGTCTTGAGGATTGGGAGTATAAACTGCATCGAGCCAGTCTTGCTGTTGTCGTCGAGCCAAGGTTTTTTCTTGGTAGTGAAGGAATACTAAGTCTTGATGCAAAAATACTGAAGCCAAGACATGACCTAACCAAATTGGCATTGGTAAGGCAAAAAATCCTAATCCTTCTGGTGTTTTTCCAGCTTCATTCTTGACTAAGACCTGACAACCAATATGACGACACCAACCAGGACGAGTAGGAATGGCATATAAGGCTAAGATTAATTTTCCGCCATCGTTATAGCTAGTAACAATTCTCATATGACAGGGAGGTTGAAAGTCATGAATTGCTTCGGCTACCTTTTCAACGGTGGGGTTAATAGCAAAGGCAAATCCTTCTTGAGTGGATATTTCCCTAAGACCAGGCATATCATAATACTTGGCATCTTCATAACGACTACCCATAATACCGTGATGGGAAACCGGTACGTGAGCGGGATCAGCAACATTTTCCATGAAAAAGTCCCAGCCATAGGGCAAGTCGCGGATATTCCAAAATAGCTTGACTACTCGATCGGAATCTGATTCTAGTTCCGGAATTAAACGGGGTTTTCTCAACTGACTTTCCTGTTGAGCCTTGGTTCCTGATTCTGGCCATACCCAGAGTAAACCTTGGTTTTCTTGAGTTGGATAGGCAACAGCACAGGATTTAGGATTCGAGCAGTTTTTAACTTCAGTCTCCTGGTCTTGGGATTGAGGAATACTGACACAATTACCTTCAGCATCAAAACGCCAAGCGTGATAAGCACACAATAAGGTTCCATCAGACTCCACACGCCCTTCAGAAAGAGGAGCTAATCGATGGGGACAAAAATCTTCAAAACAACGCCATTTACCAGACCCATCCCGCCATAACACTAGCTCTTTACCGAGTAACTGTATTTTGTGAGGACGAGATGGCGCAAGGAATTCAACAACGGCTACTGGATACCACTGCTTTGTCCATTGAAAAGTTTCGTCTTGTTTGAGGTCAACTTGTTCCCTTGACTTATCAAGACTTTCGTTCAAATTAGTTAAATTGGCTTCAATCGTCATACTGTTGGAGAATACTATCTTCAAAAAGATAACGGCGCTTGCGGTAACTTTAATTATTATCCACTGAAACCTCAGCAGTCAGCAGTCAGCAGTCAGCCGTCAGCCGTCAGCTTTTGGCTCACGCTACTTGAAGTGCTTATTTTATTCAAAAGCACCTCAAGTAGTGTGGCACAGGCTTTGGCCTTGGCCAAAAGGCCACGCTACGCGAATGGCCACGCTGTGCGAACGACGCTGTGACCCATAAGCTGAACGCGCACGCGTGTGCGTAGCACATAAGCTGATAGCTGAATGCTTACACTGAAACTACTCAATCTGAGGCAGGTGGGCAGTGCTTGATACCAATTGAAAAGCTGATCCGGTACGAATAAGCACTGCCCACCCTACATCACAGGCTGCTATTGACTATTTTAGCTAAAATAGCTATATTATACTTAATATCTAGTATTTTTCCCTAAAAAGTGATGAAAACCCTTGGAGCATCTGAGGCAAAAAACCGTTTTGGTGAACTGTTGGATTTAGCTCGAAGAGAGCCAGTACAAATTACTAAAAAAGGACGTAAGGTGGCTGTTGTTATTTCTATAGAAGAATTTGAAAGGTTATTAGAATTAGAAGAGGAACTTATAGCTATTAAAGCTAAAGAAGCACAACAAGAAGGGTTTATTGGGCTGTCAGAAAGTGAGCAGCTTTTGGAGGATATTTTATAGAAATTATTATTTGGGTGACTGACAAAGCTTATCCTTTTAAGGCAAGAGGCAAGAGGCAAAAGGCAAAAGGCAAGAGACAAAAGGCAAAAGGCAAAAGGCAAAAGGCAAGAGGCAAGAGGCAAGAGGCAAGAGGCAAGAGGCAAGAGGCAAGAGGCAAGAGGCAATATTAAAGATAGTTTTCAGGGAATCAGTGTCCCAAAAAACTGTACCTCTTATTAAGTCATAAAAACGCTATAAAAGAAATGATGATGAAGATAAATCGTAGGGTGGGCAGTGCTCGAAACCGATCAGTAAGCCATGTCATCGGGGGAAAACACTGCCCACCGACAGGAAATTGACTGGGCTACTCCACCGCACTCAAACGCGATTGGCCGTAGGCCACGCTACGCGAACGCACTAAATTTTTAATAATATTAAGGAGCGTAGGGTAGGCTGTGCTCAAAACCGATCAGATTAGCTTTTCATCGGAGGAAAACACTGCCCACCACCAACAAAAAAAGGAAAAAAAAAGTTACTTCTCTAAATCATAACACAATTGATCCCACTGGTGGGCAGTGCTGGCGGACTAATTCAAAAGCTGATCATCGGCAAGGTCAGCACTGCCGAGCCTACATCAACTCAAAAGCGATCGCACTTAGATCGCACTGGTGGGCAGTGCTGGCGGACTAATTCAAAAGCTGATCATCGGCAAGGTCAGCACTGCCGAGCCTACATCAACTCAAAAGCGATCACGCTTAGATCGCACTGGTGGGCAGTGCTTGATCCCAATGGAAAAGCTGATCATCGGCAAGGTCAGCACTGCCCACCCTACATCTCCCGACTCCCGACTCCCGACTCCCGACTCCCGACTCCCGACTCCCGGAATATATTACAATCTGTAAAGAAACTGAAAGGAAAAGGGAGAATGCGCTTAGCAATCGTTGGTGCGGGGCTCGCGGGCATGGCCACAGCAGTAGAGTTAGTGGATGCTGGTCATGAGGTGGAAATTTTTGAATCCCGTCCCTTTGTGGGGGGAAAGGTGGGCAGCTGGGTAGATAAGGATGGCAATCACATCGAAATGGGGTTGCATGTCTTCTTTGGCTGCTATTACAACCTGTTTGACCTAATGAAGAAGGTGGGAGCGTTCCAGTTTCTGCGCCTGAAGGAGCATACTCACACCTTTATTAATCAGGATGGACGCAAGGGTGAGCTAGACTTTCGCTTCATTACTGGTGCTCCTTTTAATGGCCTAAAAGCCTTTTTTACCACCTCCCAACTCTCCCTCCAGGATAAGCTGCAAAACTCCATTGCTCTGGGGATTAGCCCTCTGGTGCGTGGCTTGATAGATTTCGATGGCGCAATGAAAACGATTCGTGACCTAGATGCGGTCAGTTTCGCTGATTGGTTTCGCGGTCATGGTGGTTCCGACGGTAGTTTAAAGCGGATGTGGAATCCCATTGCCTATGCTCTGGGTTTCATCGATACCGAGAATATTTCTGCCCGTTGTATGCTGACGATATTCCAGTTATTTGCTGCTAGAACCGAAGCATCGGTACTACGAATGCTGGAAGGCTCTCCTCATGAGTACCTCCATAAACCAATTATTAAGTATTTAGAGGAAAGAGGAGCAAAAATCCACACTCGCCGCCAAGTCAGGGAAATTCTGTTTACGGAAACCCCAGAGGAAACCCGAGTCACTGGTTTAGTAATTGCCAAAGGGGAAACTGAAGAAACCATAACGGCTGATGGCTATGTCTGTGCCGTTGATGTGCCTGGTGTTCAACGGCTGTTACCCAAATCATGGCGCAAGTGGTCCGATTTCGATAATATCTACAAGCTGGATACGGTACCAGTGGCCACCGTCCAACTACGATTTGATGGCTGGGTCACAGAGCTTCATGATGCTGAGAAACGCCAGCAACTCCAAGAAGCAGCAGGGATGGATAATCTACTGTATACTCCCGATGCTGACTTTTCCTGCTTTGCTGATTTAGCTCTCACTAGTCCTGGTGACTATTACAAAGCGGGTGAAGGGTCACTGATGCAGTTGGTACTAACCCCAGGAGACCCATTTATCCGACAAAGTAATGATGCGATCGCAAAACATGTGCTTCACCAAGTCCATAACTTGTTTCCCTCCTCACGAGACTTGACCATGACCTGGTATAGTGTCGTAAAACTCGCTCAGTCTCTATACCGAGAAGCCCCTGGCATGGACCCCTATCGCCCTAACCAAAAGACACCAATCCCTAATTTCTTCCTAGCCGGTAGCTATACCCAACAAGACTATATCGATAGTATGGAAGGAGCTACCCTATCCGGGCGTCGTGCTGCTAAGGCGATTGAGTCTTTGGTTAATTGAGGGAATAGGGAATGGGGAATAGGGAACAGGGAATAGGGAACAGGGAACAGGGAACAGGGAACAGGGAACAGCGGATAAACGAACAGGGAAAGAGAGGGGAGTTTGGCGAGATGGGGAGATGGGGAGATGGGGAGATGGGGAGATGGGGAGATGGGGAGATGGGCAATACTGGCTGGATTTTGGATAAATCCCCCCTATCCCCGTCGGGATCCCCCTGCCTGTTCCCTGTTCCCTATTCCCTGTTCCCTACTCCCTATTCCCTGTTCCCTACTCCCTACTCCCTGTTCCCTGTTCCCTGTTCCCTATTCCCTGTTCCCTACTCCCTACTCCCTGTTCCCTGTTCCCTGTTCCCTGTTCCCTTTGCTATCGCGAAGTCTAAAATAATACTTTACCAACCTAAAACCCCATGTCTGATTGGCTGGAACATAGTGTACAAGTTGAAGTAGAAGTTCCCATTGAGTTAGCGTGGGAGCTTTGGTCTGATTTAGAGCAAATGCCCCGGTGGATGAAGTGGATTGACTCAGTGCAAGTCCTAGAAGACGATCCTGACTTATCCCGGTGGAAACTTGCCAGTATGGGTTTTGAGTTTAGCTGGCTCTCTCGAATTCTGAAATTAGTTCCACACCAGATTATTCAGTGGGAATCAGTAGATGGTTTGCCCAATCGAGGTGCAGTGCGCTTCTACGACCGTAAAGATAGCAGTATCGTTAAGCTGACCATTGCTTACGGCATTCCCGGCATTCTTGGTCAGTTAATGGATAACTTATTTTTAGGTAACTTAGTTGAGTCTACCATCCAGGAAGATTTAGAACGATTCCGGGATTATGCCTTGAAGGTTAAAGGGTAGGAGTGCAGAGGGTGGGGAGTGTGGGGAGTGTGGGAGGTGTGGGGAGATGGGGAGATGGGGAGATGGGGAGATGGGGGGATGGTTATTAAGGTAAATTACTAGGATATCATATTAAACCTTAAACCTTCTAACCTTCAACCTTCAACCTTAAACCTCCTAACCTTAAACCTCCTAACCTTCAACCTTCAACCTTCAACCTTCAACCAGCTAACCTTCAACCTTCAACCTCCTAACCTTAAACCTTCAACTTTCCCCAGCATGGTACGAACTACGAACCAAAGGACCGGAACGAACATGGGCAAATCCCATATCCCGTGCGATCGCACCTAGCTCATCAAACTCTTCCGGTGTCCAGTATTTTTGTACCGGCAGATGTTGGAGGGAGGGACGCATATATTGACCGAGGGTGATGCGATCGCATCCAATCTTACCTAAATCCGCCATCGCCTCAATCACTTCTGCTTTGGTTTCCCCATGGCCCAACATTAATCCGGACTTAGTGGGAATGGCGGGATTGAGTTGCTTGACAATGCTGAGCACATCAAGGGATCGCTGATATTGTGCTCCTCGGCGCACCTTGCCCTGTAAGCGCTGCACTGTTTCAATATTGTGGTTGTAACAGGCTGGCTTGGCCTCCACCACCGTGGCTATCCGTTGCTGTTGCAACTCTGCTGAGGTTTGATCCTGCTCACCTTTACCCCCCCAGAAATCTGCCGTTAGCACTTCTATCTCAGTACCTGGATTGAGTTGGCGGATTGCATCCATCGTAGCCACAAACCAACCGGCACCCTGGTCTGGCAAATCATCCCGAGCCACAGAGGTCAGCACCACATACCGCAACCCCAATAACTGTACCGATTCCGCTACTTTCTGGGGCTCCTCTGGGTCTAGGGCCATGGGAGCATGACCTTTATCCACTTGACAAAATGCACAAGACCGTGTACACGTCGGTCCCATCAACAAAAATGTAGCGGTTTTCTGAGAATAGCACTCACCTCGGTTCGGGCAACGTCCCTCTTCACAAATGGTGTGAATCTGCCGTTGTTTAATAATCCGCTGCACCGTTGAGATGTCACTAGCATTACCAATCGGACGTCGCAACCAAGACGGAAGTGCAGTAATTTCTGAACGCCATTGTTTTTGTGTAGTCATGGGGAGTCGAGAGTGTGGGGAGTGTGGGGAGTGTGGGGAGTGTGGGGAGATGGGGAGATGGGGAGATGGGGAGATGGGGGGATGTAAGAAGTAGTTGCTGATCGATTATAAGGTATCTTTGAAATGATTATTCTGGCGTAACTAAGCATTATACAGCATTTTCCAATGCTATCAGGTACACAGGATTTTTGGTGTTACTTAATATTGGAATAATTTTAATAGTGCAAGTAGAATAGGCATCTTGCCTGTGGCTGTTGTCGGTAGAATAGGCATCTTGCCTGTGGTCTGTAGAATAGCCATCCTGCCTGTGGTCTGTAGAATAGCCATCCTGCCTGTGGTCTGTAGAATAGGCATCCTGCCTGTGATCTGTAGAATAGGCATCCTGCCTGTGGTCTGTAGAATAGGCATCTTGCCTGTGGCTGTGGTCTGTAGAATAGGCATCCTGCCTGTTGCTGGTATTTGCGATCACCCCACTGCTATTAATTACGCCCCTCAGTAATGCCGGATTTTTTACTTTTTACCTCTTACCCACTCCCGATTCCCGATTCCCGATTCCCGACTCCCGACTCCCGATTCCCCTCTTTAAAACGAAAACCCCAATAGCTGGGGTTTCTCTATCAGAATCAAATTTATCAAAAAAGTCTCAAAGCGGGCAAGCACCGGGCAAACACCAGGGCGTGGTAACCGAAGACCCCGAAGTAGCCAGGGTTTCCCGCCAATTTATCGCAGCCAATCGACCGCCCACCACTGATAAAAAAGACTTTTGAGATAATTTCCATTAATTGTGATAGAGTGAGTCTTACTCCCCGTCCCCCGCAAAAGGATTACACATAATATCTTCCCCCCAATAGGAAGGGGTGATTGACCCCCCACCGATGATGCCTGCCATGCCCTCCGTCAGGGTAGTTTCTTCCAATCCCGGGATGGGCTTTGCGGTAGTGGAACGTACGATCGGGGATTTTTGCTTAGGTAATAAATTCTTTTTGCCCATAACAGCCACTCTCCATAAAGATCTTCTGTGGTCAACAATACCATCGGGTCTGGGGGTCGAGTCAAGTTGGCAACAATTCTAAATTCCATTCATCCTTTTGCCCGACGATACCAACCCATAATCCGGTGAGGAGAAACGCCCAAATGATAGGCAATGATCACCAGTTGGTTAATTAATGTAGTTTTCACAACCCCTAAGGTCTGCCAGCGGCGTCCTGATGTTAGCACAGGTTGACTAAGGATAGTTATTTTACCTAGGTTGCGGAGGCGTCGCATTAAGTCAAAATCTTCCATAATCGGTAGATTCAGAAAACCACCAAGGTCTATAAACACCTTAGTCTTGATAAAGATGGCCTGATCACCGTAGGGCAGGGAGCAAAAACGCGATCGCAAATTCACCATCCGTTCAATCAGCCTTACCCCCCGCAGGTTAGCATCAATAGCTAATTCAAAGGCACCAGCCACGGTGTGATAGTCTTGTAACCCTTCGCGAACTAACGTATCAAATCCTTTAGGTAAACGGGTATCAGCGTGGAGAAACAGCAGAATATCTCCCGTAGCCGCCGCAGCCCCAGCATTCATTTGACTAGCGCGACCGGTACCAGCAGCTATAATCTTAGCACCCATTGATTGTGCGATCGCAACAGTTTCATCATCACTGCCCCCATCTACCACAATCACTTCCACATTAGACGCTTCCCTAACCGTAGCCAAAGTATCAGCTATGTGACTAGCCTCATTGAGAACCGGGATGATAATGGAAATTTTTACTATCACGCAAGACGTTTAGGCATTGTTTCTGACAAATTAGCATCCCTGACTAGGGAATAACCATTTTTTTTTAATTTCTATCCATATTTAGACATTTATTACGTATTAACGATATAATAAAAGGTAAACTAGATACAAAGTAAGCAGTCAGTGGTCAGTGGTCAGTGGTCAGTGGTCAGTGGTCAGTGGTCAGTGGTCAGTGGTCAGTGGTCAGCCGTCAGTGGTCAGCTTATTTTATTCAAAGCACCATCTGTAGTGTGCCACAGGCTTTGTGGCACAGGCTTCGTGGCACAGGCTTCCAGCCTGTGACGACCTAACCCATAAGCTGATACCTAATACCTAATACCTAATACCTAATACCTAATACCTAATACCTAATACCTAATATCTGTTCGCGTAGGGTGTGCGTAGCACATAACCTGATATCTGACTGCTGATAGCTAACTGCTAATCGCTGATTAACAAAAATAGCGGAATTCCCCACCCTGTAAGAGGGTGGGGATGGATAACGACTCAGGAATTTTACTACAAAGGTTGAAGCCTTACTGCGAAATCTGTATAATAGTAATATGGGTCGATAATAAGCTTGAGTGCAGTGAGACATAAAGCCATCAAAGTAAGAATTTATCCCACACAAGAGCAAGTTCAAATATTAGCTCAGCATTTTGGATGCGCTCGCTGGTGGTGGAACTATGGACTAAATGAGTGCATAGAAACTTACAAGGCAACTGGAAAAGGACTAAAACAATCTGCGCTCAATTCCATGCTGCCAAAACTCAAAAAACAAAAAGAGACTGAATGGCTAAAGGACTGTTACTCCCAGGTATTACAATCTGTAAGTCTCAACCTTAGTCGTGCATATCAGAATTTTTTTGAAGGCAGAGCAAAATATCCTAGATTCAAGTCATATCATCATCGCCAATCAATTCAGTACCCTCAAAATGTCAAACAAGTGGGTAACTGCCTTAAGTTCCCTGGAAAACTAGGAACTGTCAAAGCAAGAATTCATCGGCCACTAGACGGGGATATCAAAACTGTAACAGTAAGCAGAGACCCTTCTGGTAAGTATTACGCTTCTGTTTTGATGGAATACGAATCAACAGATGTGAAACTATCTAAGGAAGGGAAAGTAATTGGTATTGATTTGGGTATCAAGGATTTTGCGATTACCTACGATGGCGAAAAGACTTCTAAATTTGGAAATCCTAAACATTTAGCTAAATACGAAAAGAAGCTAACTAGGAAACAACGTATTGCTGCCCGCAAGAAAAAAGGAAGTAGTGGGCGAAGGAAAGCTAGAAAGATTGTAGCTAAGGTATATGAACGTATTGGAAATGTCCGCCAAGACTACCTTCATAAACTATCTAGGAAAATCGTAGACCAGAACCAGGTAGTGGTAGTTGAAAACCTAAATGTCAAGGGCATGGTTCGTAACCATAAATTAGCTAAAGCAATCTCTGATCTGAGTTGGGGAACTTTTGTAAATTTCCTCTCTTATAAATGCGGAAAAGAAGGAAAAGTACTGGTCGAGATAGATCGGTGGTTTCCCAGCTCATTAACCTGCTCTAATTGTCATTACCGAATCAAAGAGTTGCCACTAGATGTAAGATCTTGGATTTGTCCAAGTTGTGGCACTCATCACGATAGAGACGGTAATGCGGCCAAGAATATTAGAGCAGAAGGTATCAGAATGCTATCCTCCTCTGGGACGGGGGAGGTCAACGCCAGTGGAGAAGAAGTAAGACCAAAGCGAGGACGTCCGTCTAAGCTAAGGCGTTCTTCCGTGAAACTGGAAGCCCCAACCTCTACGTAGTAGGTTGGGGTAGTTCACACTCAATTCAAATAAGGTGATAAATCCAACATGTCAGGGTTAACCATTAGTATTGGAGAAGCAGCCAGTGAGCTAGGGGTCTCAGTTAAAACCTTAAGGAGGTGGGCAGACGCAGGAAAAATTAGGTCACAACGCTCTCCCAGTGGCCATCGGCGATTTTATGTAGCCGATATCAAACACATTACACCACGGAATGTCGGTCAGATCGATGATCGCATAACCATTAACTATGCCCGTATTTCAGATCAAGACCAAAAAGAAGATTTAGTCAAGCAAATCAAGATTTTAGAGTCTTTTAGTACTGCTAATGGTTGGCAGTATGAAACAATTCAAGATTCAGGTTCCGGAATCAATTCCCAAAATAAAGGCTTACAGAAACTGCTCAAGCGCATCATGCAGGGGAATGTTGGCAGACTTGTAATTACTCACAAAGATAGGCTGCTTAGAGTTAGCGCTGAATTAGTCTTTGCTATGTGTGAAGAATTCAATACAGAAGTAATAATTATCAACAAGTCATCAGAAGACATCAGCCTTGAACAAGAATTAGTCAAAGACATGATGGAGCTGATTACAATATTTTCAGAAAAACTCGATAGTGCTAAGAGTTACAAAATGTAAGCTATCAGCTATTAGCTATCAGCTATTAGCGTGTCGCGTATCAGCTATCAGCCATCAGCTATCAGCTTATGGGCTACATCACAGGCTAGAAGCCTGTTCCACAAAACTGACCACTGACGGCTGACCGCTGAATGCTTACCCCGATTCCCGATTCCCGATTCCCGATTCCCGATTCCCGATTCCCTACTCCCTACTCCCTACTCCCTACTCCCTACTCCCAACTCCCATCAAATTTGATACTACCCATAGATCCTCTGGGCGGTCAACATCAGTAAGCTGGGAAAGCATCGCCATAGTTAGGTTAAGACTCTTAGCAATATCCACGGTTTGCTGCAAAACTTCAGATGTTCCCCAACTCACTCCCACAAATAAATCTGGAATCAATCGACCTAGACCAACCAGATAGTAGCCGCCATCTTTGGCTGGTCCAAGTACTAAATCATGATTGTCTAGAGCCTCAAATGCCTGATTCATCACCGAACTATTCAAATCGGGGCAATCAATACCAATGATCACAACTTTGGTCATGCTTTCCGCAAACGATAACTCAAATGCCGTTGTGATTCGCTTGCCCAAATCCCCATCACTCTGAGGTTTATAGACCAGATTCGACCCTAACCAATTCTCCATTAGCTGTTGATTACCACCAGCAAAATGGATTTCTACAGACACAGGGCGACCAGTTGTTAATTCCTTGACCTGGGCAACAGTATGTTCCGTCATCCGACGTTGAAGGTTGGCCGCACCATCCGCTCCTAGAGCTGGTATCATCCGGGTTTTAGTCTTTCCGGGCTCTGGATAGCGGCTGAAAATAATTAGGCGTTCTGTAACTATCATTATATGAAGGGAACAGGGAACAGGGAATAGGGAGTCGGGAGTCGGGAGTCGGGAGTCGGGAATCGGGAGTCGGGAGTCGGGAGTCGGGATTAGGGGACAATAATTATCAAAATTACTACACCGATTTTTAGATAGGATTTATAATCCTATCACGAAAAATAATCTTAATTTATCATAACAGTAAAAACTCCTTGGAGCTCTTGACTACTGTTCCCTATTCCCTCTTACCTCTTACCTGCTTCCTACTCCCTACAGATTCGATTCCCGATTCCCGATTCCCGATTCCCGATTCCCGATTTACCATCAATCCTATGTTCACCTATCAAATACAAACCCTATAGTTTACATGCCTATTTTTTCCAAAACTTCTTGGGCAAGAGACCTAAATTCTTCTGAAGCCATAGAATAGGGCTTATAATCCAACACAGACACAGGAGACGGTATATCCTGATTGTCTACTTTTTCAACTTGTTCAGCACACTTGGCCAAATCATCTCGATCGAAAATAACACTCTTCATGACATCAAAGCCATAGCGCTCGGAAATTGCTTTTATCCGTTTTGGCAAGGTATGCTGTATAAACATATTATTGGTTGCGATTTTACAAGGCAACACTCCCAACACTTTAAGGGGCGGCTTAATCTTGACTTGTTTTCTATAGCCATTAATCGCTCTGATGAAATCTTTCACATTCAGTAATCCTTGATTAGAAAAAGGCTTGAGGTCTGAAGGAATGATTAAAAAGTCAGCAGTGATCAAAGCAATTCTAGCATATAAATTCCAAGAGGGAGGGGTATCAATAATTACCACATCATAGTAAGTTTTAACATCCTCTAGTTTATCCATCAGCATGAGCAGGCTAAAATCAAGCTGATTCATATCAAGCTCATATTTCATCAGATCAATGTGAGCAGGAACCACATCAATTTCTGGATTGGTAAATTCTGATTTTCTAGCTACTTCCGAGATTGAGAAGAATTCTTCAGATTGCAAAACATGGAGAATATTACACTCTTTGATATCATCAAATGCTTCGTCATGAAATTTAACCAGTCCGGTAGCAAAGGTAGCATTCGCTTGGCTATCAAGATCGATGACAAGCACTTTTTTGCGGTTTTTTCGGATAGCTGCCCCTAGGTTAACCACCGTCGTGGTTTTCCCCACGCCGCCTTTGTTATGGTATACTGCAATGACCTTCACGTTATATTACCTCTTTCTTTTTGTCAAAACTGGGATACACCATTTCTATAGTCAATATGAAAGGCGGTGTTGGCAAGACTACCACCACCGTCAACCTTGCTACCTGTCTTGCCAAAGATTATGGCATGCGAGTATTAATCGTTGATCTCGATACCCAGATTAATGCTACCCTAAGCCTGATGCCTCCAGTGCAATTTGCTAAACTAAAGAAGGAAGACCGAACCTTAAAAAAAATAATTAATCAAGTAATTCAGTCACCGACTCAGGCATATATTCCCGTTGAACAAGCGATTCAGCGCAATATTTGTCGAGTAGATGGACTAGATTTATTGCCAGGGGATATCGAAACCTACAATGATTTTCTATTGGCTGCATTGCTGTTTTCTCAGTCAAAGGATAATCCCCAAGAGTTTGAAAACAACTGGAATCAGCTAGAAAACTATTTAGTTAAGCGTGCCCTAGAGCCAGTTCAACAAACCTACGATTTTATTCTATTGGATTTCCCTCCAAGTGAGAATATTATCACTCGTAGTGGAATTATTGCTAGTGATTTTTATATCATTCCTGCCAAACCTGAACCCTTATCAGTGGTTGGGATTGGCATCCTGGAAGAAGGTCAGATCAAAAAGCTCGTACAAAGCGATCGCTCTGGGATAACCCTGATTGGGATTCTGTTTTTCTCCCTTGGTCACGCCACCAATATGGCTACACAAGTCAAGAACCGATTGACCGATAATTTTGGGAAAGACAAAATTTTTAGTATAGAAATTCCCAGGAATGTTGCAGTTGCCAAAGCCGTGGATGAGTTTCGACCTGTGGTCGTCAATGAACCCCAAGCACCAGGAGCCAAAGCCTTTACTCAATTCACTCAAGAATTTATCCAAAAATTATCGAATATTATAACAAATAAATCCAAGAAATAGTTGAGCAGAAGTCGGGAATCGGGAATCGGGAGTCGGGAATCGGGGTAAGAGTGTGGGGAGAGTGGGAGGTGTGGGAGGTGTGGGGAGTTGTGTAGGGTGCGTAGGGTGTGTTAGGGGCGGGCTTGCCCTCATGTTCAACACCGAGCGCCAGTGTTGGGACAGGCCGTCCGGAAATGTAACGGGCAAGATGCCCGTTCCACCAAGATGCCCGTTCCACCAAGATGCCCGTTCCACCAAGATGCCCGTTCCACCAAGATGCCCGTTCCACCAAGATGCCCGTTCCACCAAGATGCCCGTTCCACCAAGATGCCCGTTCCACCAAGATGCCCGTTCCACCAAGATGCCCATTCCACCCACCGGGTCAAACAGCAAAGACTACATTTTTGCTGATTTTTGCTAATTTTTGAATAAATTACCCATTTATATCATGTCAGGATAATTACCGTTAATAAAAATCTCCCCTATCTTCCCATCTCCCCATCTCCCCATCTCCCCACACCTCCCACCCTCCCCACCCTCTGCTTAATTATGGGTATTCAACCAGACTTGATATTAGGAGCAAGGCGAAAATCATGATTAAATCTTGGATGGTAATTGCAGCGGTAACCCTGCTAGTAGCATTGGGTGGTAACTTAATCACCAGACCGGCAGGAATGAGATGGTTCTATCGCCTACGTCGTCCACAATGGCTAACCTTCGAGGGAGCAATTCCCCTAATCTGGATAACTATCTTTATTTGCGGTGGTTGGTCAGCCTATATAGTTTGGGAAAATGACCCAGGTAGCCGAAGCACCTGGTTGCTGATGGGTTTATATCTACTACTAGAAATCATCACCATCGCTTATACACCCGTGATGTTCCTATTTCGTAGCCTAACCGTTGGCACCATTATTGGTGGCACAGGTGCCTTATTAAGTATTATCCTGGCTTTACTGATTTATCCCGTATCTATCGTGGCGTTTTTGTTGCTACTTCCCTACATGATTTGGAGTCCAATTGGGACCTATACTACCTGGCAAATGAGGCGACTTAATCCAGGAGCAGCATAATTTATAGCAATTATTATACTCATGAGGTACAAATTTCTGGGTTTTAGGGAGTAGGGAGCAGGGAGCAGGGAGCAGGCAAGAGGCAAGAGGCAAGAGGCAAGAGGCAAGAGGCAAGAGGCAAGAGGCAAGAGGCAAAAGGCAAGAGGCAAGAGGCAAGAGGCAAGAGGTAAAAAATATAGTGTTTATCATAGCTATGATAAACACTATATTTAATTTTCTTCCCGTCAGGGTGCATCTCACTTGTGCAAAAACACTTTTCGGCAAGAGAAAGCTAATATCATTATTATGACAATTACCTTAAAAAAAAATCTCCCCCATCTCCCGTTTATTTTGTTTCTCCTCCTCTCCCCACCCTCCCCACACTTCCCACCCTCCCCACACTTCTTTTAGTTATAGATTTACAAATATTAGATGCACCCAGAGATTAGTAATCATCCGTTCCATAAACAGTTTTCCCATCAGGCATCACAGCAAATTGTAAATCAGCGCCCTTTAGATTAGTGCCCTTCAATACCGCATCTTGCAAATTGGCGTAACGCAAATTTGCTTTATAAAGGTTAGCACCAGTGAGATTAGCCTCCCTCAAAATTGCACCATAAATACTAGCATGACTCAAGTCAGCATGCTCCATATTGGCACCAGTCAAGTCAGCTTCTCGAAGCTCAGTACGATTAAGAATAGCAGTACTTAAATCAGCATTAGCCAATCGGATATTGAGCAGATTAGCATCACTGAGATCGGCACCTTTCAAGTTAGTATCTTTAAAATCAGCGCCATCTAAGTCAGCAGAGGTTAACTTCGCATTTTCCAAACGAGCACCAATCACTTTAGCATCTTTGAGTTTAGCCTTCTCTAGGTTACTATCGGATAAGTTAGCTTGGCTAAAGTCAGCTCTGCTAAAGTCAACTCCACTTAAGTCAAGTCCAGTCAAATCAATACCCATGAGATCACACTCTACACAGGTCTTGTTTTTTAACATTAATTCAAGCTTTTTTGTCTTGGCTTGTTGATGTTGAATGGTCTTACTGGAGTTATCATTAGTTTTTAGGGATATGCTGACCGGTTGCGCAGATGATAGATGAAGAGCAATTGGTATAGTTGCCGCTAAGATGGCAGCCATGATTAAAGGTAGTTTAATGTTCATAAGCAAAAGCTTGCCCAGATTGACCCGAGAGTAGCGGCTCTACTTAGATAGATACAAGAGATTATTCGCCCCTACCGGAAAAAAAGTTTAAACTTTTGTGTATAAATAGCAGATGTTTGCTGTAGTAAGAGGAGAGGCTTTGCCAGAAGGGACCGATAATAGAGCTAGTTTCCCGTTTGGTTGTTATCCCCCTATGCTCCCTGGGTAGACTATAGGGTGTAGCCTAGAAAAAAAATAGTTACTTAAAAAATTTCTTTAATTATAGCATGACATGGCACGAGAGCGTAAAAATTGTAATCAGGCTATGCTGCTAAAAGCTGCCATTACAGATTACAGCGTGGCCAACTAGATGGCAGTTAGATTAAATCTTAAAAGTTACCCACCAAAGCGCGGAATTTAAGGATTAAGGAAGTTCCATTATGTTAGTTTGTCCCCAGTGTCAGTTCGAGAACCCAAATACCAACAAGTTTTGTCAACGATGTGGAACTTCCCTAACCGATAAAAGTTGTCATGAATGCGCTAGCCAAGTGCCCCTAAATGCTGAAACTTGTCACAACTGCGGTGCGTTCACAGGAACGGTTTGGAGGGCAATTATTTCTAAGCAGCAAAATTCGGCAACCTCCCCGCAGTATTCTCCTCAAACCCCGGTTGAGGTGTCAGAGTCCTCAACTGATCAGGCTACCCCAGTAGCGGTGTCGCAACCAGAGTCTGACCAGACAGACAGGGAACTAACCCAGCCAGCATCATTCCTAGAAACAAGACAAGAGTCGCTAACTAAATCGGATACTATACTAACAGAGCCAGGGGATGATGGCACCTTGTCCCAAGCATCAACAGTCTTCGCTGATGAAGCATGGATAAACAACAGAAGTGGCTGTGATCAAGTGGAACTAGAATCATCAGAGGAGCCATTACTAGAGATTAGCCCCATACAGAAGAAACCTCAATCTACTGAAGCTTCGAGCTGGTCAATTCCTAATCTCGAAAACCCAACTTCTCAGACAGCAACAATTGTCTATCTAGACCAGGGTAAGCGTTACAGAGTACTAGAACCTGAGAAACTCTGTCAGATCGGGGAAAGTAAGACAAAAGACTATAGTATCTTTGTCACAGTTTTGGACTGCCAACCGTTACAAAAGTCTCCCCTAGAAGCCCTGATTAATCAAGCAAAATTGTCTCCAGAGAAATTTGCTCTATCGACAACCCTAGAGCAGCCAAAACCTTCGTCGAAAGAAAACGTAGACGTTTGGAAAGTCCTAGATATCCCACAGAGTGCTAAACCCTATTTGGCTCTCAAGGACTTATTTTACCCTAGTGTGCCAGAAATTCATGATGTTTGGCAGCAAAATGGTAAGGCGATAATCCTGCTAGAAAACCGTTCAGAATGGCAGTTACTGAGTAAGTTGTGGGGGTCCGAAGAGTTTTCTAAACTGCAAATCCTATACTGGCTCGATGAAATGGCAAAGCTTTGGCAAGCTCTAGAGCCTTGGCATTGTCGTCAGAGTCTGTTGGAACTGACGAATCTCCGGGTGGATGAAGACCAAGCACTAGGTTTGGAGCGTCTATATCCGGATAGAGAGGAAAATCCGCTAACCCTAGAAGATTTGGGACAACTGTGGCAACGATTATTTAATCAGTCCCAGCGAACCCAATTTACCTCCTTGTCAACGGTTGTCCGGCAGTTGTGTACTAAGGAAATTGAAACCATTGAGGAATTGCGATCGCATCTGCAAGCCATTGCTCACGAACAAGAATCTGACCCATACGAATCCGGTATGGAATTAACTGAGGCTGTAGTCTCAGAAATGGCAACGGCAGACACTCAACCTCGTGATAGTCAGGAATTATTGTCTGATCGACCAGGAATTGAGCAACAAGGGGATGACATGCCAACGGTACTGTTGCCAATGAGCTTGCAGAGTCTCGATGATCTCGGTCATACAGATATTGGTCATCAAAGAGATCATAATGAGGATTGTTTTGGCATCGAGACCCAACTCAAAAAGCAGGAAAATCCCATTGGTCGAACTATACAAGCTCGTGGTTTATATATTCTCTGCGATGGCATGGGAGGGCATGCGGCTGGGGAAGTAGCCAGTTCTATGGCAGTAGAGGTACTCCAGAATTACTTTAAACAAAATTGGCAAGACGAGTTTCCCACAGAAGATAGTCTCAGGAAATCGGTCTATGTAACAAATCAAGCGATTTTCGATATCAACCAACAAAATGCTCGCTCTGGCAGCGGTCGAATGGGTACGACTCTAGTCATGATGTTGATTCAAAATACCAAGGTAGGGATTGTCCATGTCGGAGATAGTCGGGTCTATCGTCTAACTCGCAAACGAGGCTTAGAGCAAATCACTATAGACCACGAGGTGGGTCAACGAGAAATCCAGCACGGAGTAGATCCAGAGCTGGCTTACTCTCGCCCTGATGCCTATCAACTAACTCAAGCCCTTGGACCGCGCAGTGAGCAATTCCTAAATCCGGATGTGCAATTCATAGATATCGCAGAAGATACTATATTCTTACTTTGTTCTGATGGTTTGTCAGATAATGACCTGTTGGAAAATTACTGGCAAACTCACTTAGCGCCTTTACTAAGTTCCCGAGCTAGCCTCGATCAGGGTCTGGCTAACTTGATTGAGCTGGCAAATGAGCATAATGGTCACGACAACATTACACTAATCCTAGTTCGAGTGAAGGTGCGACCAAACTTGGCTCAACCAACATTACATTAGGTCATTAGTTATGTGTCATTAGTCATTACAGCGGTTTTCAATTCGGTGAGGTACAAAATTATGGGTTTTAGGGACTTCGGAGCAGGTACTTCGGAGCAGGGAACAGGAAACCACCCCTAACCCCTCCCAGGAGGGGAAGAGGGAACAGGGAAAAAATTTGTGTACCTCATTAGGCTAGAAACCGCTATAGTTATTCATTAGTCATTAGGTAATTAGTCATTAGGTAATTAGTTGTTTGTGATTAGTCATTAGTCATTAGTTGTATGTGATTAGTAGCTGCCAGTAGATTCTGGTTAGTCACTTTGGACAAAGGACAAAACCCACAAAGGATAAAACCCACAAAGGATAAAACCCACAAAGGATAAAACCCACAAAGGATAAAACCCACAAAGGACTTTGGACAAAGGACAACTGACTATGGTCACACTGACCCTATTAGATCCGTTAAGCCCCACTCCAGTGCAGCAGTGGAGCTTTCAGAGCAAATCTACGATTCGCATTGGTCGTGCTCCTGATAATGATGTGATTGTCGATGACCCGATCGTGTCACGACATCACCTGGAACTCAGGGCTAGTGCTTCCCCATCGGGTCCGATGTGGCAGTTGGTCAATCAGGGTGCCAATGGCACCTTCCTCAATGGTGTCTTGGTTTCCCAGGGGGTGCTGCCGGAAAAGGCTCTGATTCAGCTAGCCCAGAAAGGTCCCTTGCTGCAATTCCAAGTTCAAACCCAGCAACTCCCTTCCCTAGCACCCAAGCCCTTGACTGAGACTACTAAGCCATGCCAACACCAAGGCAATGCACCAGGTAATTTGTTCTGTATTCACTGTGGTCAACCCTTGGTGCCAGTCGAGCGAGTCATTCGCAACTACTATGTTTTGCGGACATTGGGACAGGGGGGAATGGGAACCACTTATCTTGCCTGGGACAAAGTTAACAGCAAGGATGGATACCCACTCCTACTAGTACTGAAGGAAATGAATGCTGACATGGCTCAAATTTCCAAGGCTCAAGAACTGTTTGAACGAGAGGCTCGCACCCTGAAAACCCTGAATCATCCCGGAATTCCGCAGTATTACGACTTTTTTGTGGAAGGGGGGAAAAAATACTTAGCAATGGCTCTGATCCACGGTGAAGATTTAGAAAAACGTGTCTTGAGCACTGGACCAGTCACCTTGCCCCAGGCAGTAGAGTGGATGATTCAGACTTGCGATATCTTAGACTACATCCACGACCGCCAGCCGCCTCTAATCCACCGAGACGTTAAGCCCGCGAATTTGATGGTGCGCCATCGAGATAACCGAATTGTGATGTTGGATTTCGGTGCTGTTAAAGAAATTGGCACAATACCAGGCACACGGATTGGTGCCGAGGGATATAGTGCTCCTGAACAAGACCGAGGTCAGCCTTGCACTCAATCGGATCTTTACGCCATTGGCCCAACTCTAATATTTCTGCTCACCGGGGAAGCTCCTCTAAAGTATTATCAAAGGCGTAGTTCAGGATATCGGTTTGATGTATCAGGCGTTCCCACTGTTACTCCCCAATTAAGGCAAGTAATTGAGCGGGTTTGCCAACCAAGAGCTTGCGATCGCTACCAAACGGCAAAAGAGCTGATGCAAGCTTTGGTTGCTTGTATTTAGGAGTCGGCGTCTTAGAATATGAGCAGAAATTTCACGGGGAGAATTTGGCGTAGGCTAGTGATTAGGATAAGGGGGGGCAAGGGAATCAAGAAAGGAGATACTCACCCTACCCGCGCTGTATCCTCATCCATGACCAAGCTTTCGGATTGAAGGGTGGACGCCAAACGGGAGCGAAAGAAGTCAGATCGTAAGTATTCAGCTATCAGCTATCAGCTATAAGCTATCAGCTTTCAGCCATTGGCCGTAGGCCAGGCTAAGGGAACAGCTTTTGAATAAAATAAGCTGACCACTGACCGCTGACCGCTGAATGCTTACGTCAGATCAAGTCCGGTTAATTACTTCTAAAAATGGTTGATCCCTGTTGATCGCCTTTTGTCAATTGTCAAGTTTTAATTATTGATAGCTAATTGTTAATAGCCAATTAACCACTGACAACTTTCAATTGTCAATTTTCTGTCAATTTTCAATAGACGAACAACAGAGATCGATAAGTACTTAACCTGACACTGGATCAGATCATTCTTCGTCCCAGGCTTCCACAGCTAGTAAGTCACTGATCGGGTCTTGCATGGTAAACCCGAATTCAGTCAGTTCCTGTTTCCAGTGGGACCATTTGTCCCCATAGAGTAGGGCAATTTTCCAAAGGCTGTCACTGGGTTTAATAATATTGGATTCCGCCAGTGAACGCACATGGCGTTGCAACTTCACCATGGGGTGAGTAACTGTTTGAGTCATACTCTAAAATCTCTAAATCAATTCTGTTGTTAGATTGGCTTTTGCGAATACCTGAACTACAATGCTTCCCCTTTGCGTTAATGCGCCGATCTGTAGAGTTTTGTACGGCAAGGAAGCCCCTCTATACTCTTTTAGCGCAATCGGATGCATTTAAGCAAGCCCGATTTGGGTAAATGTACGGGAATCCCTACTTTAACGCGAACCATGGACACTTAGTCAGGTTAGGATAGTAGCTAGAGCCCAAGGAAATTAGAGGCAATTAGAGCAGTTTTTCCATGACCCAACCACCACACCTTGTCCCCTATGGTTCCTGGAAATCCCCTATTACCGCTGACATGATTGTTCAAGGCAGCGTTAGGTTGGGCAGCATAGCCCTTGATCAAAAGGATGTTTACTGGATTGAAGGGCGACCTGCGGAAGCTGGACGCAATGTAATCGTGCGACGCACCCCTGATGGCAAAACTGTTGATCTGACTCCCGAGCCCTTCAATGCTCGGACTCGGGTTAACGAGTATGGCGGTGGTACTTTTGCTGTTAAGGATGGCACAATTTACTTCTCTAATTTTGCTGACCAACGTCTGTACCAACAAACCCCAAGCTCCAAACCCCAACCTCTAACCCCCATAGCTAACTGGCGCTATGGTGATGGGGTAATTGACCAGGAAAGAGGACGTATAATCTGTGTGGGAGAAAACCACACGGTGGATGGGGAACCAGTGAATACCTTGGTTAGCATCAGCCTAGAAAACGGTGAAGATATTCAAGTGCTAGCCTCTGGCTGTGACTTTTACTCCTCGCCGCGCCTAAGTCCCGATTCCTCTCAACTCGCTTGGCTAACCTGGAATCATCCCAATATGCCCTGGGATGGTACTCAACTCTGGGTAGCTCCAATCTTAACCGATGGTTCTCTAGGTGTTGCAGAGCCAATTGCTGGTGGGGTTGATGAGTCGGTATTTCAGCCAGAGTGGTCACCAGATGGTGTCCTTTACTTTGTTTGCGATCGCACTAATTGGTGGAATCTCTACCGCTGGCAACCAACCCGAGGGGAAATCGAACCCCTGTGTGAAATGGAAGCCGAGTTTGGACTACCCCAGTGGGTCTTTGGCATGTCTACTTATGGCTTCGATGGTGCCAATCGAATCATATGTACCTATACTCAGGAAGGAAACTGGCATTTAGCTAGTATTGACCTAAACACTAAGCAGCGGTCGGTCATTGCCACACCATACACCAGTATTTCCTACCTAAGGGTAGCTGATAATCAAGCGGTTTTTATCGGTGGTTCCGTAACAGAAGCAAGCGCTATTGTTCAGTTGGACTTGACAAATGGACAAATCAATGTATTAAGGAAGTCAAGTGAGTTAGCTATCGATACTGGCTATCTATCGCGGCCTCAAGCGATCGCATTTCCCACAACTAATGGACTGACCGCCTATGGTTTCTTCTACCCACCACAAAACAAAGACTACACCGCAGCAACCTCCGAAAAACCACCCCTAATTGTCAAAAGCCACAGTGGACCTACGGCGGCGACTTCCAGTGCCTTTAACCTAAAAATTCAATACTGGACCTCTCGTGGTTTTGCCATCCTAGATGTCAACTATGGAGGGAGTACTGGCTATGGGCGGGACTATCGTCAGCGCCTTCAAAACAACTGGGGTATTGTGGATGTTGATGACTGCACCAATGGCGCGAAGTACCTAGCTGAGCAAGGACTAGTTGATGGTGAACGACTGGCCATTGCTGGGGGGAGTGCAGGGGGTTATACAACTCTAGCTGCTCTGACATTCCGAGATGTGTTTAAAGCTGGCGCTAGCTACTACGGTATAAGTGATTTGGAAGTACTAGCCAAGGATACCCACAAATTTGAATCCCGGTATTTCGATGGGTTGATCGGTCCTTATCCAGAACGTAAAGATTTATATCAACAGCGATCGCCTATTCATTTCACAGACCAACTATCTTGTCCTGTAATTTTCTTCCAGGGGCTAGAAGACAAGGTAGTCACCCCTAGTCAAGCAGAAATGATGGTAGCCGCTTTGAAGGCTAAGGGGTTACCTGTAGCCTATGTTACCTATGAAGGGGAGCAACACGGTTTTCGTAAAGCTGAAACGATTAAACGGACTCTGGAAGGGGAGTTGTATTTTTACTCCCGGGTATTTGGATTTGAGCTAGCAGAGGCGATAGAACCTGTAACTATCTATAATTATTAGTCATTATTGAATTACGTTAATCTGTAGACATGGCTCAAGACCTGCGAAGTAAGCCAATGTCGCTATTTGTCTATTGGTTTCGATACTATTTTTCACCATAAACTGATCAACCATGACTAGGCAGGAAAGAAAATCAATAACCAGTGAGTTACAAACTCAGGCAATCATCCTCGGTGGATGGGTCGCTCTGATGTGGATTGTAGAGCTGGTGGATATATTCGTTTTTGGAAGGAAACTTGATCTATATGGCATCCTCCCCCGTAACCCGATTGGGCTGCGGGGTATTTTATTTGCCCCTTTTCTCCACGGCGGTTTTTCTCATCTGATTTCCAACACTATACCTTTTCTTGTCCTAGGCTGGTTTGTAATGTTGCAAGAAACTAGCGACTTTTTCGTCGTTACCAGCATCACTATGCTGGTGGGTGGTCTTGGGGTTTGGCTGTTGGGCGCTCCCAATTCAGTTCACATTGGGGCAAGTGTGCTGATCTTTGGCTACCTAGGTTTTCTGCTATTTAGAGGCTTCTTTGAACGAAACCTACCCTCAATTTTTCTATCAATTCTAGTCGGCTTTCTCTATGGTGGTTTAGTTTGGGGTGTCTTACCCTCACAGCCCCATGTATCTTGGCAAGGACATTTATTTGGTTTTATCGGCGGTATCCTAGCCGCACGTCTACTGGCAAAGCGTAAACTCTCTTCGTAGTGCTCAGTTGTGAGTGCTCAGTCGGAAAGTGAAACCAGACAGACGTTGTGGGCCTGCAACAGATTCAAAATCTCTGTGTCAGTTGTGATACCGAGTTGCATTCAAAGATAGTAGATTGGTTGAATAGGGAGATAGGGAGATAGAGAAATTGGGAGATAGGGAAATTGGGAGATTGGGGGAAGAGAAAGTTGTACGTTTGACCGGAACTTGGTATTAGTAATAGGTTTTGAGTAGAACCAGAGAAACTTTTATCAAAAATCATGCGTTCACGTAGTGTCTCCAAAGGAGAATCGCGGGGATCCTCGTTCCTTGGGTCAAGTCTAAAAACCTAGTGTAATATCATGTCAGGATAATTACCCTTAATAAAAATCTCCCCCATCTCCCGTTTCTTTTGTTTCTCCCCCTCTCCCCACACTTCCCACACTTCCGACCCTCCCCACCTTCCCAACCCTCTCCTGAATTATGGGTATTCAACCAGACTTGATATTAGCCTGAGGTGTAACAGTCTCAATCTTCTAGGTATAACTTCTACCTATAACCAACAAAGAAGGAAAATTTTTTCCCTACTGAGCACTCACCACTAGAAGCTTGATAATCAGACCATACAGGAAATGGCTCAAAAACAGAAATTCCCTCATCTTGTGGGTTCAAAATGGACAGCTAAACAGAAAACTTGGGGCTGGCGGCATTTTCAAGTGGTCAATCGTAAAAACCAAGGAAAGTGGGTGTTTGCTGAAATGGTGGCTTCTTGTGACCCGAATGTCCGTTTTTGGCTGAATGCTAAACAGCTTAAAGATCCTGGCTTGTGGCAAGCAGGCTGGAAATCTTTGGCCGAAATCGAAAGCGAAGAGTAACCAATCCCGGTTGATCTGGTATCAATCGGGATTTTGAATCAAAATCTCCTAAAAATCTGTCCCATCTGGCGATATCCCTATCTCCCCATCAATCTTCAAGATTGATGGCTATTCAACCGGACTTGATATAAGACGGAACTTTCATGCCCATGTATAAATCCCACAAGCTTCCAGTTTCCCCTGACCAACCCCCTACTCGGTCAAGCCGAAATCCTTGGTGCAGATGATTAAGGGTATTGGCTTTAAGCTAATGGTAATAGGTTTTAGGTATTTTGTCTGGTTAGTGATGCGGCTCAAGATGTTTGTCACACAACGGTTCCGGTTGACAGCAGCATCTGATTGATAAGATAAATGGCACGCTCGTTGAATTCAAGGCAAGCTAGTAATTGTTTATGGTTCAGTGTTTATTGTTTATTTGAGTTTTATGGTCATGGATGGAATCAATAAAGCAGAAATGCGGGAAAGACTGGGAAATCTTGAGAAGATACGTGATATAATAATAGGTTCTAACCTGCGAGAGTATAATACTCGCTTCACGAAGATAGAGTCTGACTTATCCATGTGGCAGCAGGAAATACGCGATCGCGTTGAGCAGATCAAAACGACTCTGTCGAAAGAAATAGCTGCTGGGGTAGATTCCCTCGAAAAAAAAATAAGTACTCTTAGTTTAACTGCAGCCGAAGAGAGGAATGAGATTCAGGAGCGGGTTGAGCTGCTCAACAAAAAGTTTTCTAAGAGTATTGAGGTGCTCGACGAGACAGTCTACAAGCAGTCAACCTCCCTAAAGAAGGAACTTTCAGAAACTAAAGAACAGCATCAGCAAGATGTGATCAATCTCAGAAAGCAGATCTTGGCCGAGCTGGAAACTAAATTTGCACAGCTCAAAGATGCCAAAGCCTCGAAAGCAGATCTCGGAGACATGTTGTTAGAGTTGGGTTTGAGGCTCAAAGGGACTGAATTGGTTCCAGCACTCAAAGAAGCTAGTGATGGGTGGTCTGGGTTACCACAGACCAAAGGTCATAATGGTACGGTCATGGAGAAAACTGCTACTAATGATGACGAGCATCTCCAGTTAATCAAGCAAACTCAGACTTTGGAATAGACTTGGCACAGTCCTTCAATGCCAGCAACAAAAATTAACTTGATTTTCTCGCTAAGATTAGTTTTAAATCAAGGTGCGTTCGCGTAGCGGCTCTTTCAGAGCATCGCTAATTTTTGCAAAAGGTTAAATAGTAACGGATAGCCACCAGTGGCATTTTCAAACCAAAATCCGGCTGATGCCTCTCAGCCGGAAAATTCTATTTCAGAGTCAATTGAGGTCAATGCGAGCACAGAAGACGAGTTGAAGGATTTGCTGAATTTACTCGCTGACCTCAAGATTATTGATCAGACGGTGCAACCTAGCCAACACCCTAAATCTGAGCAGCAAGGGATGACCTCTGATCAGGCAGACACTGCCCAAAAATCCCATTCATTCCAAGACCTTGAGGTTCCAGCTATTGAACCTCAAACTGACCTTGGGAGTAGCAGCCTCCCGTCTAGGGTTCAGGAGAAAGAAGCATTAGCTCAAGAAAGGGATCAACCCCAATCCTTCGGTGTAAAGGTCTTTCCCGATCAGAACCCATCACCAAAGCTTCCTACACCAAAGGAGCATCTGCCGCAAATGCCTCAAAATTCCGAAGATCCAGTATTAGCTGAGAATTTAGTCCAATCCGAAGCCACAGAAACCAACCAAGACCTGCCATCAGAGTCTGCTCGGGACACCTCCCAGGAATTAGACACCTTGGCTGAGATTTTACAAGAACTGGTGATATCTCCAGAAATGGCAGAGTTTAGTGACCAGATAGAAAGGCTAGCCCAGAGACAAGGCAGGCTTGAGCATCGGATTGATCAACCTCAAGAATTGATTAATCTATTGCTACCAGTGATGGCTAAGCTGCTGGATCTCACAGTGGCTCAGTTCAGTACCTCGGTGACCGATTCCCTGACCCCCATCATTGATGAAGTCATTGACCACAGAACTCAACAGGATAAAGTGTGTGTGGGAGAAGCGATCGCTCCGGCAGTTCCAGTAGCTATTTCCTCCCGCATCATGGAGTGCCCAGAGGAAGTTGGGAAAGCGATCGCACCAGAAATGGCAGCAGCGATCCGGGAACAGATTAGAATTGAGCGAGACGCCATGGTAAATGCTCTGTATCCGGTCATTGGCAGTACCATTTCCACATACTTAGCAGAAGAAATCCGAGCTATCAATGAGAAACTGGAAAATGCCCTCAGCTTTGAAGGAATGATGCGCAAGATTCGCGCTAAGGTGCAGGGGGTTTCTGAAGCGGAACTGCTTTTTCGGGAGGTGATGCTATTTCAGGCGCGAGCTATCTTTTTGATTCATAAAGACTCTGGTTTAGTGATTGCTGAGGTACAACCCTCTGACAGCCAGCATCTAGAGTCAGATATGGTAGCAGGGATGCTCACCGCTATCCGTAGCTTTGTCAATGACTGTATCGCTCAGTCTGGGGATGTGGCAGAAATCGATGCTATTGACTATGGTACATCCAAGATCATCCTGGAAGTAGAGGGATACTGCTACCTGGCCGTGGTAGTTCAAGGGGAACCCACCCAGCAGTTCATTCATGAGTTGCGGGAAAGCCTAGAAACTATTATTACCCATTATGGTAAACCGATCAAGTCTTTTGATGGAGATACTACAACTATCCCGGTGGGAGTCAAGGGAATTTTACAAAATTTATTAGATCAATCCCTTAGTCAAGGGCGTCGTGATACTCAGGAAAATCGTAAAAAAGGCAAGAAACCGCCAGCCTTATTGGTGGTTGGCTTGGGGCTTATGGGTTTAATCGCTGTATTTGGGGGAATTTATCAGCATAGGGCTAGAATAAACCGCAGCATTGAGAAAAAAACTCAACTTGCCCTCGCCTATTATGCCCCAGAAGTGTCTGATTATGGTTTAACAGTTAAAGCCAATCGCCAGAGACTAAAGCTAGCTGGACAGCTACCGAATCAGGCTCTGCGCTCAAACGTCGAGCAAATTGCCAAAGCTGCCGCCCCTAACTTAGCGTTGGATAATCGAATTGAGGTGATCGAACTCCCTTATACTGATGAGTTAACCAAAGCTCAAGTCCAACGGGTGAGAAACACCTTGAATCAAATGGATGGAGTGGTAATTGTAGCATCTTATACAGAAGGCCGGGTGACCGTAAAAGGAGCGATACTCTATGCTAAAGATTTCCCTAAGATTACCCAAGCCTTTGAGAACATTCCTGGTGTCAAGTCGGTCGAGAACAATGTACAACTCCACGGATCAGACCTTACCAGCCGGATCTACTTTGATCTTGGTTCAGCCCAGTTGAAACCAGAGGATATAGGTACTAAAATCCGATCAATTCGGAAATTTCTGGAGCGGTATCCTCAAAAGCACCTGAGGATAATCGGCTACGCTGATCCTAGGGCTCAGCCTAGCGAAAATCAGGGATTGGCTAAACAACGAGCCCAAGCAGTACAAGATGCGCTTGTTCAGCAAGGCATTGACCCCAATCGCCTGCAAGTGCGTGGGGTTGGCAAACGCCCCCCAGATGTTGATGCTAGTCAACCGCTGTGGTTAAATCGATGTGTCGTATTTGATCCGTTTACCAAGAAATCCAGTTGAAAGCCCCTTTGGTTTAGCTAGGAGATCACAACAAGTTATGGACTTTAGTCCCTTGTATATTAAATGTGTATTAAATCTCAAATCAGGAGGTGATCCAACTACTGCAATAGATCACACTAAAACCATAGTGCTGTCTGGGAACATACGGTCGGTGAGCATAATGGTGTTCAAGTCCGCTGAAGAAATCATACCGTAAACCTGTTCAGATGTGGAGCCACGCCCATCTCTTAACAACTGTTTACAATCCCCGAGAGTTCAAACCAGTTGTCAGCAACCAGTAACAATGTCCACTATTGATCGAAAAATTTGCCTAGTTGGAGACTTTGGTGTAGGCAAAACTAGCCTAATCCGCCGATTTGTGGAGGGTGTGTTTAGTGACCAATATCTTTCAACAGTCGGAGTGAAAATTTCCCGCAAAATCATAAAATTTAAGGATGAAACCCGATCACAACTGCTGGATATAAAATTGATGATTTGGGATTTAGAAGGTCATACTAAATTTAAGGGAATTTCACCAACTTATTTAAAAGGAGCTCAGGGTGCAATTATTGTTGCTGATGTAACTCGCATGGAAACCATTGAGCACATTGTTCATCATATCGATCTGTTTTTATCCATCAATCCCAAAGGGTTGATTATTACTGCCTTAAATAAATCCGACTTAGTTGATCAAGCAAAACTGGAGGAATTGACACAAAGGTTACAGAAAAAAACTGCCCAGCAAGACCAAGTCATAGCAAGTTATTATACCTCAGCGAAAACCGGTTTATACGTCAATAACATATTTCACCAATTAGGTGGCGGAACGCTTCAATAGGATTCAGGAGCCTGGGAGTAGCAAACCCCACGGATAAATCCGGGGGCTTGTGAATCATTACCTGACCAGCCTAAGTCCCGTCAGGGACTACGTTATCAGCAAGAGTTAAAGTTCCTACCTTGAAATGCGACGCTAGTTTCAAGCTCTAGAACCGGATTGTTAAACATCTTTATCAGGTTAAGGAAGTGCAATCTGGGAAGTACCGACTGATAACATTGGCGCAGCGAACTTTACCCTAGCAATAGGAGAATACTCACATTATGCGAGTTTTTGTACTTGATAAAAACAAAAAACCTTTAGATCCATGCAAGCCTGCTAGAGCTAGAATCTTGCTCAAACAAGGAAGGGCTAAGGTCTTTAGGAGATACCCGTTCACAATCATCATGCGCGATTTGGAGGAATCGGAATGTGTGACACATAATCATCAGATCAAACTTGACCCTGGTTCTCAAACGACAGGTTTAGCAATTGTTCAAGAAAAGGTGATTGTTTGGGGTGCCGAACTAACCCACAGAGGTCTTCAAATTCGAGATGGTTTAACCTCACGTAGACAGTTGAGACGTTCTCGTAGAAACCGCAAAACTCGTTATCGACAGCCACGGTTTCTTAACCGTAAACGTCCTGATGGCTGGTTAGCTCCCAGTCTAATGTCGAGAGTCTATAATATTATCACATGCGGTGCGACCCCGGTCGGGTTTCCCGACCTAGGGAACGCGCACCAAGAGAGGGTAAAAAAACTTACTCGATTTTGTCCGATAACTGGCATTTCTCAGGAATTAGTTAGGTTCGATACTCAGAAGATGGAAAACCCTGAGATTTCTGGCACAGAGTATCAGCAGGGCACACTCTACGGATATGAAGTTAGAGAATATCTACTTTCCAAATGGAATCGTAAATGTGCTTACTGTGGTGTGACTGATACTCCACTAGAGGTCGAACACATCAAACCTAAATCAAAGGGCGGTTCTGACCGAGTAAGTAACCTAGCAATTGCTTGTAGGAAGTGCAATCAAACCAAAGGTAATCAGGAAATCGAACAGTTTTTATCTGGTAAACCTGATGTTATAAAGCGTATTCTTTCTCAAGCAAAACGACCTTTAGTCGATGGGGCAGCCGTCAACTCAACTAGATGGAAGTTGTATAACGAATTAAAAGCCTTGGGTTTGCCGATTGAAACAGGGTCAGGTGGATTAACTAAGTACAATCGATGTCGGCAGAACCTTCCAAAAACACACTGGTTAGATGCCGCCAATGTTGGAAAAGTCGATACTTTGTACATCGAAGTTTATCAGCCATTGTTGATTTCAGCTAAAGGACATGGTACTCGTCAGATGTGCAGAACGAACAAGTTTGGCTTTCCCACTCGTTATGTACCAAGGTTGAAGTTTGTCAAAGGGTTTCAGACTGGAGATATTGCCAAAGCCGTTGTAACCAAAGGTAAGAAAGTGGGAACATACACAGGTAGAATAGCTACTCGAAAAACCGGTTCATTCAATATCTCCACTAAACACGGACTGGTACAAGGAATCAGTCACCAATATTGCAGCATTGTACATAGGAAAGACGGATATGCTTATAGCTTCTAGTTCAAAAGAAGTACTGTCTAGCTGCTGTTTGTGTAAGGGGAGAAACTCCTCCCCACGCATAAATGACAGGGGTATCCGTTTCTCCCCTTACCAACCCCCATTTTTGATGATTAGTTATATATATAGTGATATATAGCGTTTCTCATAGTAATGAGGTACACAACATTGTTTCCCTGTTGCCTGTTGCCTGTTGGCTATTCCCTAAAATCAAAAATCTATCTCCCCTATTTTAGAAATGCTATATATCTTTATATATATAGCACAGTAGCTGGTCTACCTATGCTTAGTCAACTACTGAGTCAACAGGTCACAGAATCCCACGCACTGTGTCAAGTCTCCGGGAGCAAGCCCTGGGAAAAAATCTAACATCCAAAATCCAACATCCAACATTCAAAATCGAATGACGCCCCTCTATTGTAGTAAAGGACATGAGAATCCCAATGGCAATAAGTTTTGCCGGGTTTGTGGCGAGATGCTGCCGTCCCTAGCCAAAACCTTTGACACTGGGAAGATTCTGGGCGGTCGCTACCGCATCGTCCGGGAGTTGGGACACGGAGGCTTTGGACGCACCTATTTAGCTCAAGACCTTAACCGCTTTAATGAACTGTGTGTGCTAAAAGAATTTGCCCCCCAAGTTCAAGGTAACCACGCCTTACAAAAAGCAGAAGAATTATTTGAGCGGGAAGCGGGAGTTCTTTATCGATTGCAACACCCTCAAATCCCTCAATTTCGTGAGTTGTTTCAGGTACAACAACAGGACAAAGGCACCCTATTGTTGGTTCAGGACTATGTGGAGGGGCAAACCTACCGCGCTCTACTGGAGGCTCGCCGACCTCAGGGACTCCGGTTTAGTGAAGCAGAAGTGACTCAACTGCTGATCCAAATCCTGCCAGTGTTGGAATATATCCATTTTATGAGGGTGATTCATCGGGATATCTCTCCGGATAATCTGATTTTGCGCAGTACCGATGGTTTACCAGTGCTGATTGACTTTGGCGGTGTCAAGGAGGTAGCAGCGAATGTGGCATCGAAGTTCCTAGGGTCAAAGGTGGCTGGTCAAAATAAGCCGATCATAACTCGGTTGGGTAAAGTTGGCTATGCTCCCCCAGAGCAGATGCAAGGAGGAAGTGTTTTTCCCCACAGTGACCTCTATGCTCTAGGCGCAACTATATTAGTATTAGTGACTGGTCAGGAACCCCAGCAGATAATTGACCCCAATACCCTGACCTGGAACTGGCGGCGAGAGATCAGCCTTAGCTCAACCCTAGGTCGTATCCTCGATAAAATGCTTCAACCTAGACCAGGGGAACGGTACCAAAATGCCAAAGAAGTGCTGCGAGACCTCACCACTCACCTTCAATTTGCCAGTGACCCGCAATCAGCTCCATCACCCCCTCAGACTAAACCGACCTTAGCAGTTGCCCCTGGTTCAAAGCCAGTAGCGGTTAACCAGCCAGCAACCCCAGCTACCAGAACACCATTAAGCACTTTTACAAACAATACCGTTTTAGACTGGCTGGGCAAGGTGGTTTTGGTATCTGTTTTAGCTGCTGCTGTATTTGGTTTTACCTTCTGGGCAACCAATTGGTGGTTCAAATTCAGAGGATCTCAGCCGGAACCCTCACCAAAGGAATCACCTATCGGTCAACCCGACATAAAGCCACCCTCCTGGTTTCCCAGCAACGAGGAAAAGCGCAAGGAATTGCTAGAGCAGCGTCGTGCCAATTTGGAGATTAACGATAAGTTTTACGTTCAGTTAGTCAATGAGGCGTTTTGGAACAAGTACCCCAATCAACAAAAACGACAGCTAGGCACTGGTTCAGAGGATGCTCAGTTAAGAGAAGAGTGGGATAAGCTGGCGTTTGAGCTATTGACCCAGATTGAGTTGCTCAATTTGAGTCGGACGGCACGGAAACGGTTGGGAAGCTATAGGCAAGCAGATCTGACTGGCTGGAAGCAGCAAGTGAATCAGTTGCGCCTTTCTAGCCGTGCAGCTTATGATATTGCAGATTCTAAATTCTTTCATAAGTTTCCCAATCAGCGGGGTGAGAAGTTTATTGATAAGTCTATTGGTCAGGTGTGGCAAGGGATTGTTGGGGATACCATCGAAGCGTTGAAATCGGGAAAATCCCTACAGCGCATTGAGTTTGCCCCTGGCGCAGTGATTCAGCAAGTCAGTGGTACCCTCCAGCCAGGAGACGGGAAAGCGTTTACGGCTAAACTTTCTGGTGGTCAAGTCATGGAAGTGAGACTGGCTACCGATGTGAATGCCTTGTTTTCAGTTTATGGTCCGAGCCGTAAGACCACCCTATTAGAAGACTCAAACGAACGCTACTGGATCGGGGATCTGCCAGCATCTGGTTTCTATGAGTTTGTGGTAGTTTCTCAAGCTTCTGAACCGATTAATTATCGACTTAACTTGAGGGTTGAAGATTAGTGATTGGTAATTTATAGCAGTTCTCAATTGGGTGAGCTATAGCGGTTTTTAGTCTAATGAGGTACACAGGATTTTTACCATCTTAGCTCTTAGCTCTTCTGACTTCGGAGCAGGGAGTAGGGATAAATCCGTAGTGTCAAACTTGAAGGTGCGGAATGTGGGTTCTATAGCGCTACGCACAAGGCAAGAGGCAAGAGGCATGCATGCAAAAGTGCGCTTTCCGCATCTAATTATTAAATTCGCCACGGGTCGCACCTAAAAGTTCACTAAAACAGCTTTTGCTGCTTGTATCAATGTCAAACACCTTAATGCGTAGTGCTATAATAACAAATCCGCTTGCCAAAACCCCTTTATAAAAATCGACCAAATCTTTTTATGCTAGGAATTTAGGGCTATGCAGATAAGGGGGGTATGGGAACAGGATTTGGTATAACAACCCTTTAGAATTCCCCGGCGGGGGATAGTTAAATTATTGAGTTAGTGATCGGATCTACTGTAGACACTACTGGTTCAACTTGGATCGGATCTACTGTAGACAGTAATGGTTCAACGTTAGAACCCAGACTTAGTTCCATCTGTTCACGGTACATACGGGCAAGAGCACCAGTGAAGCCAGCGTTGTAGTCAAGAGCGACTTCATTAATGGCATAGTTAGTTCGAACATCGACATAGGCATTATCCTCTGGTTCAGAGGGACCACCTACCAATGCACCATAGAGAATGTTGAGGTTGTCCGTCGGTGATTCGATGTCATTGGTGGTGGAACCATGGGCTCCACGATGGTGGGGATTCTTGGGAGAATTGTGGCCAAAACCGACGACATAACTGCGATTGTTGGGATTATCCCCAAGAATGTAGTCAATTTGATCAGCCGCAAAATCGGAGTAACGACCATTACCATCATTAACGTTATCGCTATAAATACCAGCAAGGAAAGCTGTATTGGCAGCATATCGTAGGGAACCCCAGTCATCTAACCAAGCTAGTCCGCCCTCAGTATATTCGATACCTTCACCACTGTCGTCACTCCAGTAGTCTAGCCAGCGTTCTACTTCGATACGGTACTTATCCTGGTCAGTTTCTTGAGCAAGGAGGATGCCAGTACCATGGACTTTTTGATCCCAGGATTGAGTCTGAGTAGGATCAATCCCTAGATAGTAACTTTCGGCTTTATCCAAGTAGGTCTGGTCACCGGTTGCTTTGTACAGCCAAGTTGCAGACCAGGCTAGTTCGTCTTCGTAGCCACTCCAAGAATTGTAGAAAATAGCAGCATCGGGGATAGAGTCAGAGTAGTTACCCTGATAGGTCTCGGCAAAGTCAAATAGGGCTTTGGCGTTCGTCAGTAGTTGATTAGCGTAGCTGTTGTTTGTGGATTGGAAGGCAATTGAGGCAGCAGCTAAGGCAGCAGCGGATTCACCAGCTAGGTCAGAACCGGGATTTAAAGGATCAATTTTGAAGGCTGGTCGCACCATGGTCATGGTTTCCGGCGGTGCCCAGACGCTGTGGTCGATTTCACCGGATCCAACCTGTCCCCAGAATTCTTCGGTTTGACCGTTACTGTCTGTGATGTGGGCTTTGAGTATGTAATCTGTACCCCACTTAATGGCATCCAACGCCTCATCCCATTGACCCATTTGCTGGTAAGAATCTTGATATTCGATTGCCCCCCAAGCAAGCATAGTCATGGCAGCAGCCATGGGGAAGCCGAACTTGACGTGGTCCCCAGCATCGTAATAACCGCCAGTGAGGTCAACTCCTACATCAGCACCATCGTTGAGGGCAGAATCCCCGCGCCATGGGATGCGATTGTCCTCAGGAAGTTTACCGGAGCGCTGAGCTTCATAAAATAAGAAGGACTTTTCGACAGCGTCAGCATAGTTGAACTGTGTTGAAACATTGGTGTTGATCATATAGCAAAGGGAACAGGGAGTAGGGAGTAGGGAGTAGGGAATATGGCATCAAAAATTATCACAATTCATTTAGGATCCCTAAATTAGTAATTAGTTAATTTTGAATTTTTAATTTCGATATTTTTTTATAAAAATTCAAGTCAATTTTACCCTGTTTAAAACATGGAAAACGAAACATATCAACTTCCTTTTCTTTGTGGTTTATTAAGAGAATAAGAAAGAAACAAGTTAAATTACCCCTGTTTAATACAGGCAAAAATAACTAGCCTCTAAGTCACCGTCAATAAAGGAGATAATAGGGCATCATATTTGATTTACAAAAGCACTTTAAATTTGAGTAGTACTACTCTTAATGGTTACACCGAAATAGTTGTGTTCTGTAACGATAGCTAAATATTAGTTTACAACTGTCAGGATATTTCTTTTAAAGAAAGCTATAAGTTATTGTTAATTTTTAGTAAAGAATTAAAATCCCTAACACACAGCATAGAAGTTTTCAATTGGGTGAGGTACATGTTTTTAGGGAGCAGGGAGCCTCGGAGCCTCGGAGCAGGGAATAGGGAACAGGGAACAGGGAATAGGGAGTAGTGATGCAGCGCTATACTTTATTAACTCTTGCCTTTTGCCTCTTGCCCTACTCTTAGGGAATAGGGAATAGGGAACAGGGAACAGGGAACAGGGAGCTTCGGAGCTGGGAGTAGGGAGCAGGAAAGTAGCGCCGTCTTGAGGAGCCAGTTGCTCATCTAACTTACCGCGCCCCCCAAACTTCCCAAACTTCCCACACTTCCCACACCCCATCTCCCCATCTCCCCATCTCCCCATCTCCCCACCCGCCCCATCTTGTTAATCTGGCGGACAGAGGAAATTCTGGAGTTTTTCAGGCATTTCCTCAAAATTCTCTAGAAGGAAGTCCATGATGGCCAAATGGTACAAATCGATGGCCATGGGAGAGGGATAGTTGTGACCTCTGGCAAACCAGCGCTGTACTGTGGCATCGCTACGAGAACAAATACAGGCTATGACTTCGTGAGTAACCAACCATTTCCGATAAAACTTTTGTGGTGTCATCCCAATTTGGCAGTTACTGTAGCGCTGGATTAAGGCTCGGTCTTTTTCGGTTAGAGGACGGGGCTTTTTCATAAAGCGTCCTCTACTGCTAGAGTTTCTATGTCTTCTGCCGGGGCGAGTAAGGTGATGGCTGGTTCAGTACCCCAGTCAGTTTGGTGATCATGGGGTTGCTCGTACCGAGCATCGCTTTCTTGGTAGGGGTGACCCTCACCATCAGGGTGAATTGGTTTTAGCATAGGATATATCTCCTTGTTGAAGAGGAGGGGCCAGAAGCCAGCGTTAGTTGTCGAATGTTCGCGCTGGCTTCTTTGTATCTCCTTACTTTGATAATAACACAAAAAGTTTAAATAGGATAAAAACGTTAAAAAACTTAAAAAACTTATTTGGGAGTAACCTTAGGATGGTTTAGTTGTTCATATGACGGTGTATTACCTACTGAGTAGGTTAATTTATAATATATTTGTAATACATTGTAATTGTGAAAAGTTAATGAATAAAGTAGTGATGTTATCAACTTTTTGAGGTAACTTAAACGGCGGTAAGTTAAGCATAGTAAAGCGTTTATCGACTTTGGTACTATCTCAAATCTAATTCCTTAAAATGCAATTTTTAAAGAAAGCTAAATTTTCACAATAAAATAGGTTTTGCTATATGGTATTTGAAGCTCAGATGGTTTAAAAATATCATGGGCTTGACAACAGTCGAAGATTACTGTTTCAGACATTGAGTAAACTTGTGTTCACAAGTTTTTACTCAGATGATGTACTGATGTTATAGTGGGTAAATAATTGCTCTATTGCTCTATCTAGAGAAAATTTAATCAGGGAAATGTCTATGAAAAGAGTTGTTTCATATTTTGTGATTCTTTCTCAAAATCCCCTGGAAATTGAGCCGATGGATATCATTGATATCAAGGTGCAGGAAACTATTTTCCGAGGCAAGACTATTTTCCCAGTTGACTAACCAAAGTTATTGAAACTATGCTCAATTGCAACAGATTAGGTTGTTTGTGCCAGACCAGCTTATCTCTGGGTAAGGTTCAGCGGTTGAAGAGAGTGATTGTATTAATCACAATCTTTGCTTTACTCGAAATGTTTTTGGGCTTTGTTAGCCACAGTTTAACTCTGAAAGCTGATTCCGCTCACATGCTGGCAGATATTGTAGCAATGAGCATTGCTTTGTTTGCTGCATGGCTGGCTCAACGCTCCTCGAAGTCTCGAAAGCAAATGAGCAATCAACCAATTGAGGTTTTGGCTGGTCTGATCAATAGTATCGGTCTAGTAGCCATGTCTGTATGGATTGGGCGAGAAGCGATCGCCCATCTGCAAGGCACACCTGAGGAAATCCTCAGTTTGCCGATGCTAGTCACTGCCTTAATTGGCGTAATCATCAACAGCATTAACCTCTATTGGCTAGGGGAAAATACTGAGCAAGATATCAATTTGCGTGGTGCGTTTTTGCACGTACTGGCAGACGTAGTTAGCTCAATCGGCACGATAATAGCTGCTTTGGCGGTTGGGATTTTCAACTGGCCTCAGGCGGATGCCATCATCAGCTTTAGTGTAGCTATTTTAATTGGCTTAAGCACTCTTCCTCTGCTGCAGCAAACCCTGCAACTAACTAGGACGATGGCGATAGAAAAAAAACCTCAGGAGTCAGGCTGGCTAGAGTTAGGAAAGACAGATTTAGTGTCTTTGATCAAACTCAAACAGGATTGAAAATTCCTGGAAAGTTATTGATTTTGAACTGATATTTTTACCGAAAAGTGGTAGAGTTATATATACCATTTTTCGGGAATTTTTAGGTAAGCATTCAGCGGTCAGCGGTCAGCGGTCAGCGGTCAGCCGTCAGCCGTCAGCAGACTTAACTCAGATTAAACGAATGCTTACCTGTTGTCTTGATGCAGTCGCTCATGGGGGAAACCACGGCAGTCGCTCATGGGGGGAACCCCCAAGACCGCGCTGCCTCCCCAAGACCGCGCTGCATCGCTTATTCAAAAACACCTCAAGTAGCGTGGCACAGGCTTCTAGCGTGGCACAGGCTTTGGCCTTTGGCCACGCTGTGCGAACGACGCTGGGACTTAACCCATAAGCTGAAAGCTGATAACTGATAACTGATAACTGATAACTAATAACTGATAACTAATAACTGATAACTGATAACTAATAACTAATAACTAATAGCTGATAACTGATAGCTGATAGCTGAATTCTTACTCCGATGCCAACCAAATTTCCCTAGCAGCAGCGTTTCGATAAAGCTTCCTTGGTCCAACCACTAGCAAGGGTTCACCAACATGGTTAGGTAAGTTAAGGTTGCTCTCGGGGTGTTGCATCCTTGGTGGATAATCTGACAAGTGTTGACTCTCTGCTCTTGGGGCTTTTCCTGCTTTGTTATATACTGATACATCATCTTGATCACTAGGCTGACCCAGGAAATCGGTGACAAAGACTACTGGACGGGAGTAATGGGGGTTTATTCAGGTAGGGTGAACCGTTGAGATGAGGCGTAATCCAATCCCCACGCAACAGCATTTCACGGGCAACGCCGCCGAAGTGACCCTCGTGGGGTTCATACAATCCATATCCATCCAAGCCATGAATTAACACCAGCAACCCCAATAGTAATACCATCACGTCACTCCAGCTAGTAGTAGCAGAGCTGATCCGGGCTAATGGTTGATGCTTCAACACAATGGTTAAGGTCAATGATGGTTTGGTATTATACACCCTAATACCAATATTTTTCAACTTCCTCTAGTAGTGTTTTTATACTATTTACCAATTCAGTGAGGTACTTCGTCGGGGGGTTTAGGGAGTAGGGAGCAGGGAGCAGGGGTAGGTTTTTTACCTCAGGGTCAAACGGTTTCACAACTTGGCTTCTAATTTGGCCTACCCATTTCTAAATTGTTCCGGATCGAGATAGAGCAATCAAGGAATAAGAAATAGTAGATGCACCCTGACTGATCCCTCAGCTATCCGCTGGGGATTTTTTTTGTTCAATCTTGTCTCAACTAATCTATCAGTTCTAATTTCTTCCGGATCTAGATAGAGCAATGAAGGATTAAGAAATAGTAGATGCACCCTGACTGATCCCTCAGCTACCGGCTGGGGATTTTTTTTTGTTCAATCTTGTCTCAACTAATCTATCAGTTCTAATTTCTTCCGGATCTAGATAGAGCAATGAAGGATTAAGAAATAGTAGATGCACCCTGACTGATCCCTCAGCTACCGGCTGGGGATTTTTTTTTTGTTCAATTTTGTCTCAACCAATCTATCAGTTCTAAATTCTTCCGGATCGAGATAGAGCAATGAAGGATTAAGAAATAGTAGATGCACCCTGACTGATCCCTCAGCTAGCCGCTGGGGATTTTTTTTGTTTAATTTTGTCTCAACCAATCTATCACTTCATAAATGCGTAAGCGTTTCTAATTTATTCCGGATCGAGATAAAACCATCAAGGATTAAGAAATAGTAGATGCACCCTGACTAAACCCTCAGCTAGCCGCTGGGGATTTTTTTTGTTTAATCTTGTCTAAACCAATCTATCAGTTCTATTTGGCTTAGGCATTTCTAATTTCTTCCGGATCGAGATCGAGCAATCAAGGATTAAGAAATAGTAGATGCACCCTGACTCATTCCTCAGCTATCCGCTGGGGTTTTTTTTTGTTTAATCTTATCTGAACCAATCTATTACTTTTGATAAATGCACTCCTGATCAATGCGTAAGCGTTTCTAAATTGTTCCGGATTAAGATCGACCGATAAAGGATTAAGAAATAGTAGATGCACCTTGACTCATCCCTCAGCCAGGGTAGGCGCAAGAAAAAGGGATAACCCATCCTGTTATCGAGTCCATAGTAAGGTGTCTAGTCTAAGGTGAAGAGAGATGTGGCAGTTGCCCTTTTGAAATTCGGTGTCAGAGTTATGAAAAAAATTCCAACAATTTTTGAACGGGGAGATAATTTTAAGGTTATTAACAAAGTGCGCTCAGGTTGCGAGTGGGTGATCGCTGGGGAAGGAATCGCTACGGAAAAACTTGATGGAACTAATGTACGCTTAACTGTGGTTTCTGGCAAATGTATACATTTAGAAAAACGGCGTAATCCAACCAAGAAACAAAAACAGCTTGGCATACAAGATGGTTGGTATGTAGATTCTAACTCGGACGATCCAGCTGATCAATGGATCTTTGAAGCGATGAGAAACACAGATCTATCTGACGTACCGGATGGGAAACATTGTGCCGAAGCTTTGGGACCCAAAATTCAGGGAAACCCATTAAAGCTAAAGGAACATATTTGCGTACTGTTTAACTTACAAGCTCCTGTGTTTGAGAATATTGGTAGAACCTTCAACGAGCTAAGAGATGCATTAACAGATCTAGAAAGTTTGTATTCCCCTGGATGCAGGGCAGAAGGAATTGTCTTTCGCCACGAGGATGGACGCCAAGCAAAAATCAAATGCAAAGACTTCTGATTGACCATTGATTATCATTGCCTTTGACATCCCGCTGGATATTTTTTTTGTTCAATTTTGTCTCAACTAATCTATTAGTTCTATTGGGCGTAAGCGTTTCTAAATTGTTCCGGATCTAGATAGAACCATCAAGGATTAAGAAATAGTAGATGCACCCTGACTTATCCCTCAGCTACCCGCTGGGGATTTTTTTTGTTCAATTTTGTCTCAACCAATCTATCACTCCTGATCAATGCGATTCGGCGTTCGCGCAGCGTGGCCTACGGCCACAGCCGACGCTACGCGATCGCGTTTTCAAACAAGAGTTTTCAAACCATTTCGGAGAGGGGGTTTCCAGCCTAATGGCTAATATTGTACGTATCTCGACCCCAATATCTGGAAACTAAAAAATGAGGAATCAAAGTAGTACATAAATACTATCAAAAAGAATTATTATCAAACCAAAATGGCTGGCACTGGGAGGTGCGGAATGTGGGTTGATCAGTTTCCTTAAATGATTTACTATTTCCCAGGGAGATTCAGTGGTATTGATTTTTGCTGAATCGTTCTACCTCTAGGTCATTAGGAGTGCTGATGAGAAAGTTTACTGCTTTGTTTGCTTTAATTTGTCTGTGTTTGTGGATGTTGTTTCAAGCTCCTGCCTTAGCTGAAAGCTGCTCCATGCTTGACTACAAGGTCACGGCAGAGGTGATCTACGGTAAAGGGGAGGTTATCGAAGACGGTGAATTGAAGCTTAAGGACTTGTGGATGGATGTCTACGAGCCCCTTGAAGACACGGAAAAACCAGGACCCGCTATCATTTTTACCCACGGCGGCTCGTTCCATCGTGGCAGTCCACGCTACACCTACGACGAAGGTGGCGCGCAAGACACCTCCCCGGGGGATTATTGCCGAAAGTTTGCAACGCGGGGCTACGTTTGCTTCGCAATCAGTTATCGGCTGGCACCTGACAACCCAGTACCGTCGAGGGAAGGTTACCCGCCAGAGGATATCGACATGACGAACCTCGAACTTATTCTCGATCAAGTGAATAAGGTCCGTGAAGTTATGGGGCTTGAGCCTCTGGATCCTAGCGATCCCGAAGACATGGAACTTCTCGGCGACGCGGTGCTGTCGGCTGCTGAAGACCTGCGTATGGCCCTCAACTATATCCGCTCGGCTGATTACAATATCGATCCAGAGCGCATTGTCCTCGGTGGATTTTCTGCCGGAGCCGTAACAAGTTTGAACGTTGCCCATGGCATGCACGAACCGGTGGCAGCTACTTTCCAGCTGTCTAGTGGTATCATCGGCTTCGACATCGTCAAAACGGTAACAGAATCATCGGATAGCCCGCCGATCCTCCTGATCGAAGGACAGAACGACCTGGAAGCCGCTTTCGTTTCAATGCCCATTCTGATTGAGCTTTACAAGAAAGTTGGTGTTCGATATACCTTTGCCTGGGTCCCCGCCTTCGGCCACTTCTACACTTCAGGCGCAACCAGCCTCTCTGGAGACGGTTCAAAGATGTCGGTTGACCAACGGATTATGCAGTTTCTTGAGGAGACCTGGGGGGATTTGTAAATAACGTCAATCCCCCACTTGCCCCATGGTTCGTAGAAAAGAGCTGTTTTGCCATATTGTTCCGGATCGAGATAGAACCATGAAGGAATAAGAAATAGTAGATGCACCCTGACTCATCCCTCAGCTACCCGCTGGGGATTTTTTTTTGTTCAATTCTGTCTCAACTAATCTATCAGTTCTATTTGGCTTACCCATTTCTAAATTGTTCCGGATCGAGAAAGAGCAATCAAGGATTAAGAAATAGTAGATGCACCCTGACTAATCCCTCAGCTACCCGCTGGGGATTTTTTTTTGTTCAATTCTGTCTCAACTAATCTATCAGTTCTATTTGCTGTACCCATTTCTAATTTCTTCCGGATCGAGACAGAGCAATCAAGGATTAAGAAATAGTAGATGCACCCTGACTCATCCCTCAGCTATCGGCTGGGGATTTTTTTTGTTCAATTTTGTCTCAACCAATCTGTCAGTTGTATTTGGCGTAAGCATTTCTAAATTGTTCCGGATAGAGACAGAGCAATCAAGGATTAAGAAATAGTAGATGCACCCTGACTAAACCCTCAGCTACCCGCTGGGGATTTTTTTTGTTTAATTTTGTCTCAACTAATCTATCAGTTCTATTTGGCGTAAGCATTTCTAAATTGTTCCGGATAGAGACAGAGCAATGAAGGAATAAGAAATAGTAGATGCACCCTGAATTATCCCTCAGTTACCCGCTGGGGATTTTTTTTTGTTCAATCTTATTTCAACTAATCTATTAGTTCTATGTGGGATAGCCCTAAAGGCTGTCTGATTGGTGTAAGCATTTCTAATTTTTTCCGGATCTAGATAGACCAATCAAGGATTAAGAAATAGTAGATGCAACGTGACTAATCCCTCAGCTACCCGCTGAGGTTTTTTTAATAGACCTCTTGCAAAAGTCCAAAAATATCGCTCTTGAGCACTTACTAGGAGCGCCTGGGAGTATAAATTTCAGGAAGAATATTAGATATCCCGATGGCTAAAAGACTTAGCATTCTCACCAACATAAGTAGCCGCAATGTGACCATTACCTGTAACCTTGTATTTGTAAGTCACCAATCCTTCTAAGCCCACTGGACCACGGGGGGGCATTTGTTGAGTGCTAATTCCTACTTCTGCTCCAAAACCATAGCGGAAACCATCGGCAAAGCGAGTAGAACAGTTGTGGAAAACATTAGCTGCATCAACTTGATTTCCGAAGCTATCTGCTACCTCCTGGTCTTCAGTAACAATTGCATCCGTATGTCTGGAACCATAAGTATTGATATGGTTAATCGCTTCTTCTACAGAATCTACTACTTTGATAGAAAGAATTAAATCACTGTATTCTGTAGACCAATCCTCATCCGTTGCTACAGAGATGGGGATAATCTCACGGCTAGCTTCATCCCCTCGCAATTCTACATTACGCTTTTTCAAAGCTTCTGCTGCTAGGGGCAGGAAACGAGGAGCAATGTCTGAATGCACCAGCAGGGTTTCAATGGCATTACAAACAGCTGGATATTGCGTTTTAGCATCAACGGTGATAGTTACCGCTTTCTCCAAGTCAGCTGCTGCATCAATATAGAGGTGGCAAATCCCATCAGCATGACCGAGTACTGGGATACGAGTATTCTCCTGCACAAACCGAACAAAAGCGTTCGACCCTCTGGGAATAATCAAATCCACATAGTGGTCTAGTTGTAACAGCTCTTTGATTTCTTCTCTAGTGGTTAACAACTGTACCGTTGCTGGGTCAACTGCTGTCGTAGATAATCCTTTATGAATTGCTTTGACTAGGGTTTCACAGGAGCGAATTGCTTCTTTACCGCCTTTGAGGATAACACCATTACCGGATTTAATCGCAAGAGAGGTAATTTGAATTAAGGCATCGGGACGAGCTTCAAAGATAACCCCTAAAACTCCTAAGGAACAAGTGACTCGTTTGAGGATTAGTCCTTGATCCAGTTCTCGATGAATTTGGACGTTGCCCACAGGATCACCAAGGTTGCCCACATCTCGCACCCCCTGAATAGCCCCCTTGAGCTTTGTTTCGTTCAACTTCAGGCGATTATAAAGGGGTTTGGCAATGTTATCTGCCTCAGCCGCTTGGCAGTCTGCAGCATTCGCCGCTAGGATTTCCGGTGCTGCAGCTTCCAAGGCTTGGGCTATTGCCTCAATAGCTTCATTTTTAGCCTTTGTTGAGAGAACGGCTAACTTTTGTGCAGCTTGACGGGTTTTTTGAGCGATCGCACTTAGGGGTATGGATGCAAGTGGTGTAGCTGTCATGGTTTTGATGTGGTCGGCAATACCAATACGTGATCAGAAGTGTAGCAAATTGACGCTCCCATAGGGTGCAGGCCCTGGTATTCTTGGCTATTCTTGCTTGCCCGAAACCCCCATCATCGGCTAAACCATCAGTGTATACTTGACATCCTCCCTAGTTAAATCAAAGATTATAACGAGGGATTCCTAAGACTCACGACTTAGGTTTCTGTTTCCTTCTCCCTTTTGGGGAGTTTTTCGCACCAGCCTTCCGAGATTTACTCTCTTCAGGTCTTACGGTCGCTCCGCAGACTGACACGGCAAGCCCTGCCGCCAAAATGTTAATTGATGCATTGATATCGCGATCATGGTGAGTGTTGCAGGATGGACAATCCCATTGCCGAATATTTAAAGGTAAAGAATCAACACGATTTAGGCACACAGAACACAGTTTGCTACTAGGAAACCACTTATCAATGGAAATAGCTTCACGATTATACCATTGAGACTTGTACTTAATCTGACGGATTATTTCTGCCCAATTAGCATCACTGATTACTTGAGCTAGTTTGTGATTTTTTACCATGTTTTTCACAGCTAAATCTTCAAACGCAATCAATTGGTTTTCTCTGACCAGTTGAGTAGTTAGCTTGTGAGTAAAATCTCTTCTAGCGTCTTTGATTTGTGCATGCACCCTGGCAACCTTTAACCTGGCTTTGTCACGATTATTAGAACCTTTTTGTTTTCGTGACAAAGCTTTTTGGTATTTAGCCAGTCTTTTTTTGAGCCTTTTAAAATGCTTGGGATTGGTAATTTTATCTCCGTCGCTGGTTGTAATTAGACTGGAAATCCCTAGATCAAAACCAATTTGTTTGTCTGTGGGAGGTAAGCTCAAGTCTCTAGGGTCATTGAACCTGATTGAGATATGCCAACGATTGGACGGATCTAGACTAACTGTAACAGTACTTGGATCGCAGTTTTCAGGTAATTGACGACTCCAACGAATAGGCAAAGGTTCTTGGCATTTAGCAAGATAGATTTGACCCTCTCTCAATTTAAATGCTGATTTGGTAAATTCTGCACTACCACCGTTTCGTTTTTTCTTGAAATTGGGATAGTTAGCTCGACCTGCAAAGAAGTTTGTGAAAGCCGTTTGAAGGTGCCTTAATCCCTGTTGAACTGGAACAGAACTTACCTCATTTAGAAAAAATAAGTCATCTTGTTTTTTCCACTCTGTCAAGATCGAAGAGGTTTGTTTGTAACTGATTCGTTCTTGATGTTCATACCATGCTTTTGTTCTAGCGTCTAAGGCTTTGTTATAAACCAGCCTTACACATCCTAGAGTTCTCCTCAACAGAGTCTGCTGTTCAGGGGTGGGGTAAAAACGGTAACGGTAAACTTTTTCAGTCATGTTTACATTCTAAACTGTTCCCCGTAAGATGTCAATAGACGCAATTCATCTCCCGTTATACCCGTAGGGTTAGCGCAGGGCTGTTTCTTGCGTCGGACTAAAATTCCTGGGTGAGGGCTTGAAACCCCCTTAAGGTCACGCAAATCGCCGTTTTTTTCTACTATTGGGTTTAATTTTAGAAAAACAGGCGCGAAACTTGTGCCACTCTGGAGGTTCAGGAAACCAAAAAATTGAGCAATGTTACAGCCCTGGTAGGGTTAGCGGGAGATGAATTACTCCTAAGGATAAGGTTAACGTTGGGAAAACCCGTACGCATACAGCCGCTGTGGATAGTAGTAAATAGCTTACGCAATTCAGCCATCGATACCCCTTAGTTGGTCGAGCTGTGATCTAACAGCAACAGACTCAGGGGTTATTTTTTTGGAACTCAAAAGCGTTTCTCGGCTACATACTAGTTGCCTCACCTCTTACCAACTCGTCTGATCGTGAAGTTAACTATAAGGTTAACCTTCCGAAAACGCGATCGCATACAGCCGCTGTGGATAGTAGTAAATAGCTTACGCAATTCAGCCATCGATACCCCTTAGTTGGTCGAGCTGTGATCTAACAGCAACAGACTCAGGGGTTATTTTTTTGGAACAGCTCAAAGGCTTGTCCCAGCTAAATACTAGTTGTCTGATGTCTGAGCAACTGGTCTTACCCTGAAGTTATACCATTAGTTAACGTTGGGAAAACCCGTACGCATACAGCCGCTGTGGATAGTAGTAAATAGCTTACGCAATTCAGCCATCGATACCCCTTAGTTGGTCGAGCTGTGATCTAACAGCAAGACACTCAGAGGGTATTTTTTTTGAACAGCTCAAAGGCTTTTCCCAGCTAAATACTAGTTGTCTGATGTCTGAGCAACTGGTCTTACCCTGAAGTTATACCATTAGTTAACGTTGGGAAAACCCGTACGCATACAGCCGCTGTGGATAGTAGTAAATAGCTTACGCAATTCAGTCATCGATACCCCTTAATCCCTCTGTCTGTGATCTAAGAGCAAGACAGGGGTATTTTTTTGTGTAACAGCTCAAAAGCGTTTCCCGGCTACATACTAGTTGTCTGAGGTCTGACCAACTCGTCTTACCATGAAGTTATACCATTGGTTAACGTTAAAAAAACGCGATCGCATACAGCGGCTGTGGATAGTAGTAAATAGCTTACGCAATTCAGCCATAGACACCCCTTAGTTGGTCGAGCTGTGATCTAACAGCAAGACACTCAGGGGTTATTTTTTTGGGAACAGCTCAGAGTAATAGCTACTATAGCTACATAGCAAAAAGCAAAAATTGACTTTCGCCATAGACTCAATGTTAATCTTAACTACTCAAATCAGCCAATAGTTCCATTTGCTCCGAAATCTAAAATGCTCTATAACTATATAATTGTTGGTGCTGGTTCAGCAGGTTGTGTCCTTGCTAACCGCCTCACGGAAAACCGCAACACTAGAGTATTGCTACTGGAAGCTGGCAAGCCAGACCGCTCGCGGTCAATTCACATTCCCATCGCCTTTCCCGCCCTATCAAGAACTGAATACGATTGGAGTTACTATACACAACCCCAAAGCAATCTGAACAACCGCAAATTGTTCTGGCCCCGTGGCAAGGTTCTAGGTGGCTGTAGCTCTATCAACGCCATGTTATATATTCGAGGTCACCGCTGGAACTATGACCACTGGCACCAATTAGGGAATAAGGGGTGGAGTTTTTCTGAGGTGCTGCCCTATTTTAAGAAAGCGGAAAACCAGGAAAGGGGAGCGTCTGAATACCATGGCACTGATGGTCCGCTCAATGTCGCCAATTTGCGCTACACCAACCCCCTATCTCAGGCGTTTGTCGAAGCAGCCACAGAAATAGGCTTGGAAAACACCAAGGACTTCAACTGTCCAGAACCAGAAGGGATAGGATTTTATCAGGTAACTCAGAAAAACGGTAAACTTGACACTCCCCACGATTAGAAATCGGGGGATTCTTGGTTCAACGAGTTGACTTGCTCAACCAGGCCGGAACCAGGAAGAGTAGAGGCCAATTCTCCCCAAGCGTTGATTAAAGTTCCGGTGTGCCCCACCGTACTCAAGGCTCTCGTTAGGATGTTTTTAGCAGCGTTGTGATCGCGATCTAATTGACACCCACACTGGCAGACATGGGTTCGAGTTGACAATGACTTTTTGACTACTTCACCGCAATTGGAACAACTTTGGCTCGTATAAGCCGGATTAACTGCGACAGTTATCCGACCAAACTTTTGACCAAAATATTCCAGCCAGCTTCTAAACTGATACCAACCTGCATCGTTAATAGACTTGGCGAGACAGTGGTTTTTAGCTAAATTTTTAATCCTTAAATCTTCGTAGGCGACCAGGTCGTTAGACCGGATTACGCAACGTGCTAGTCTCTTAGCATGTTCTTTACGTTGTCTACTTATTCTAAGGTGAGTCCTGCCTAGTCTATTAATTGCTTTCTTTCGATTAGCAGAGCCTTTCTTTTTTCGGGAAACCCGACGTTGATAAAATTTTAGACGTTTTTCGCTTTTTCTGTAGAATCTAGGGTTGGGTTCGGCGTATCCATCAGAGTCTGTGTAAAACTCTTTTAGCCCAACATCCAAGCCAACAGTAAACCCGGTTGCTTCTAATTGTTCGTAATTATCTACTTTAACGCAAAATTGAATATAATAACCATCGGCTCTTTGGACAATCCGAACTCTCTTTATCAATTTCTGGTCGAATCTCCATAAGTCCCATGTGCCCTTGAGTCTGACCTTGCCAATACCTTTTTTGTCGGTAAACTTGATGGATTTTTTATCGGGCGATAATTTCCATCCGGACTGCTTATACTCGACCGACCTAGAATGCTTCTTGAAACGGGGGTAACCCTTTTTGCCGGGCACCTTATTTTTGCAATTATCAAAAAAACGTTTAATTGCCCGTTCTACGTTTTCCACCGAGGCTTGGCAAGCATGACTATTAAGGTCTTTGACAAACCTAAATTCGTCCCTTAGCTGAGTGCTATAGCGATAGAGTTCTTTCTTGCCAACGCCTCGGTTGTCCATCCAGTAGCGAAGTACCTTGTTTCGGACAAATCGTGCTGTCCGAATTGCTTCATTTATGGCTATTTTTTGAGACTCCTTAAGTATGGCCTTGAACTCCATTGCTAGCACTATAAAATCACCTCCTTAGGCTGCTTGCTTTGCTTACTATTATAGTCGATAACGAGCGAGCAAAAGTTCCAGGATAGTTACGGAATAAATTCCTCGGCAAAGCCGACGCTACGCGAACGCGGGCTAACCCCATAAATATAATTTAGGGGCTTGCGCCCTTGGATTATCGGTCAAGTACTTCAGGCGTCAGCATTTCAGACGTTTCGGGGGGAGGAACTTTTCCCTGGAACTCAAGTCGAGCAACTCGATGAAATTGCTGCCTACATCCGCGATACCGCAGATACATTGTATCACCCAGTTGGGACTTGCAAGATGGGGAATGACCCAATGGCAGTGGTTAACTCGCGCCTGCAGGTACATAGTATACAGGGGTTAAGAGTTGTAGATGCTTCAATCATGCCCACTATCGTTGGTGGTAACACGAATGCCCCAACTATAATGATTGCCGAAAAAGCAGCTGATTTGCTGATGGCAGAGGAGCCAACACCAGTTAGGAATTAGCCCTTCAGTTTAGCCATCATTTCTGCTTCATTCCAGTAGGACAAAACCTGTTGAATCTTACCGTCATCATTGATTTCAAAAACACTGATGCCTTCAGCAGTAGCCTCACGACCATTCTTAGCAGACACCTGCATCCTCCACTTTACCGCTGCCCCATTGCCAGCAATAAAAATTTGCTCTTGTGAGATTTCAAAGCTGTTAAAGAAGCTAGACAGTAGTGCAAAAAACTTCTCAGAGTCCTCAGAGACGTTGATTGGTGGCTTTCCCACTGGGTCATAAATCACTGCATCTTCAGCAAAAATCTCTACCCAGCCTCCTGGATTCATGGCGGCCATGTTAGTAAAATAGACATTGATGACTGATGCGATCGCTTCTGTTGACATAGTTTCTATATGACTTCACCTTTCTATTATCGGTTAAATTCTGCCCTTAACGAATAATCCCAGCCAAAAGGCAAAAGGCAGCTGTTTGAGCCGGTGGGTGGAATGGGCATCTTGGTGGAACAGGCTTCCAGCCTGTGGCAATTTTTGGGCGGGCTGTGCCAACCCTGGCGCTAGAGCGGAAAATGAGGATGAGCCCGCCCCTAACGCACCCTACGTCACTAATCGTTAATCAAGGCAATAACCATGCCAGAATACGTTTAGCAATTTTCTTAGGACCAGGCTTGGCCGAGAGCAAACCTGACAATAGCTGACGCAACATCCAAGGCGCAATCCTGATTAAACATGAACGTAGCAGCCATTGTAATATCACTAGAAGTAGACCGCAGCTGACTATGCCCACTATAATTATCAACCATTTCCAGGGTTGAGCAAGTATTAGCTGTAATACACCAGGAATTACCAGCACTGCCAAAATCACCAGGATTATCATCAGCGCTGATAGTCCCCAAGCCAGCTTAGGGAAGTTGGGTGATGGTTTCAGGCGTAGCTGAGCCAAGATTTGAGTGATCAGCCAGTAGTGAGCGTCAGCAATTTGACAACAAAAGTCGGGATTCTCCAGACAGTCTCTCTTGATCTGGTGAATGATTTCTCCATCAAGGGCAATCACACTCCGCATCAGTGCCTGTGACCGATCAACTGGTAGATAGTAGGTAGAAAAGGTTAATCCAGACTGGAGGCGATTTTCCCAATCGAGCAAGGCTAAATGGCGTAAATCACTAAGCAACTCTCCGGAAATATCAAGGCCGTGACCAGTCTGTTGTGCTTGTTTAATTTTTGTAAGAATGTCTTGATTTAAATCAAAGCGAATGCTATGAAACAGCACGCGGGAGCGTGTAATTTGTTCTTGCTCAATGTTGATGTATGAGTCTATATTCAGACCTTGCTGCTGGTCAAGGGTTTGAGAGTGCTGTTGGGAATGACGCCACACAGGACTAACCATATTACACAACCAAAGCACAATAAAGGTTTTCAGGCTCCCAAATCAAGCCTTTTTCGGCAGAAGTTTCTTCCTAGCTCAGTTTTATTAATAGCTGAATCCGTCAGGGCGTCAGTGCTTGGTCTACTTTATGATTAACACTTGAGCTTAGATTATAAATCCTAAATCGTCAACTTTCAACTTTCAACTTTCAACTTTCAACTTTTAACTTTCAACTTTCAACCAAGCTGATAGGAGACTGAGCCACGATAAACTGAAATAATATTAAGAAATGTTAAGAGCAGGAGTGTTTATCATGCAGACGATCAGGTTAGGTCAGAATGGTCCGATGGTCACAGCTTTGGGAATTGGGACGTGGTCATGGGGAGACAAGCTGTTTTGGAACTATGGCAGTGACTACGGCACTACTCAGGTAAAAGAAGCGTTTGAGGCAACCTTGGATGCTGGGATTAACTTTTTTGACACCGCTGAGGTGTACGGACTAGGAGAATCCGAATCCCTGATCGGACGGTTTATGAAGCAGCTGGGACGGAAAGCCCAGATTGCCACTAAGTATTTTCCCTTACCCTGGCGATTTAGCGCTCAGTCAGTTTCTGATGCCTTGAGTGACAGTTTGAAACGTCTGCAAGTCGAGCAAGTGGAACTGTACCAAGTACATATGCCTTTTAGTTTCTTGATCAGCCAACAGACGTTGATGAATGCTCTAGCTGATGAAGTGAAGCGTGGTCGCATTGGAGCAGTTGGTGTGAGTAACTATTCCGCTAAGCAAATGGCAGAAGCTCACAGTTACTTGGCAGCCCGTGGCATACCCCTAGCGGTGAATCAGGTGCAATATTCTCTGTTGCATCGGAAAATTGAGAGCAACGGTATTCTTGATAAAGCGCGTCAGTTAGGTGTGACTATTCTGGCTTACAGTCCCTTAGCTCAAGGGTTACTCACTGGCAAGTATACGGTAGAGAGCTATATCAAACCCACTGGAGCTAGGGCTATTGACCCCCGCTTTAGCAAAAGTGGTTTAGAAAAAATTGCCCCTGTGCTAAAGCTACTGAGTCAGTTAGGGGAAAAATATGAGCGAAAACCAGCTCAAGTTGCCCTTAACTGGCTGATTGCTCAAGATGGAGTAATCCCGATTCCCGGTGCTAAGACCGCACAGCAGGTGCAAGACAATGCAGGGGCTTTGGGTTGGGCTTTGAGTCAGGAGGATGTTAGTCAGTTAGAACAAGTGACTCGTCTTTGGTTAAAATAAAGGCCCAAGGGAAGTGCCCCTAACATTAGGATTGAGCAATAGATTTTAGAAACGATAGCCTGCACCAAATTGCAATTTAACCGGAGACGTATCGTTGTTTTCATCACTAAGGCTTAATCTGCCGCTGCCGTAGATTATGGTGTAGTCATTGACTGCTGCTTCTACACCAGCAGTCAATACGGCTGAATTTTGATTACCTAAAGGAGTGGTGATCTCCTCGTTGTTCACAAAGGTATAGCCTCCACCAACGTAAATGTTAGTATTGCTGGCAACAGGTACATCGTAGGTAATTGTTGGTTCGACAGCACGACCTTTGCCAGAGAGAAACGCTGCACCACGCACTGAAATCGGTAAATTGGGCAGATCAATACGACCTTGATACATGCTACCAATCCTTTCATCGCTTGAGTTTGAGCCAATTCCCAGCAAGTTCTCAAAGGGATTGAGGATATCATTACTTATTGTGCTGCCATCGTTACTAATTCCCACGTAGCTACCCTTTAATCCATCAGGTTGAGCAGAGGCAGGGCTAGCAGATAGAACCATCGCAATCATCAAGATTAGGTAAGTTGCGGCAGATTTGAGTATGGGTTTCATAGGTTTCATGGTTATAATTAGAAAACCCCCCGCTTTGATTGCAGGGGGATGGCTATCAAGGTGCATCTACTATTTTTCTATTTCTCAGCCGAGTTGAGTTATCCGGATAAGTTACAGAAAAATATCCGATTGACTCCAGTGATGGCGTTGCTGAATGATAGGATGATTTTGTCGCCACCCCATTGAGAACTGGTATAGGAAAGGGAACAGGGAACAGGGAACAGGGAACAGGGAGCAGGCAACAAAAATTCCCACAATGTCTTGATGCAGTCGCTCATGGGGGAAACCACGGCAGTCGCTCATGGGGAGGGGCTGTGTGCGGAACCTGCGTCCGCACCGCTGTTTGCCCCGTGGGAACCCCCAAGACCGCGCTGCCTCCCCAAGACCGCGCTGCATCGCTTCATTTAGGATTTCTATATATGTAAACAAAAAGCGATCGCTTGCTGAGGTCGCGATCGCTTTTTGAGGTAACGATTTAGTCTAAACGCCAGTAGCTAACTAATTGTCCCAAGTCTAGTTAGCCAGCCACTGAGCTAACCAGCTACTGAGCTAACCAGCTACTGAGCTAACCAGAGAGTTAGTTCAAGTTAACCTTGACAACTTTGTTTTTTTCCTCTTCCGCTTTAGGCAAGGTCAGATTTAAAATACCGTCTTTGTACTCAGCCTCAACTTTGGTATTTTGAACCCGAACCGGTAAAGGAATTACCCGCTGGAATTTACCATAACGGAATTCAGACCGCTTGACGCCTTTTTCGTCAGTATTGGTTTCCTCTTTTCGTTCTCCACTGATAGCAACAACAGTATCTGTGACTTCTACATTCAAGTCTTTGGCTTCCATTCCTGGAACTTCTAATTTCAGATTGATAGCATCTTCAGTTTGGGTTAGTTCAGCAGCAGGAACATTTTTAAAATGACCAAACTCCCGCAAAGTATTCGGCACAAAACTATGGTCAAATAGCTGGTCAATTTCCCGTTGTAGGGTGTTGATGTCTTTCCAGGGGTTCCAACGAACTAGAGTCATAGCTCTTCCTCCAAGTTGTAATTTGTTAATCGGTTCAGCCTTGTTTTATGGCCTTTGATTATTATGGTATGACTTCAAAATAGCAGTGACAATTCGGTTTTTATCACTAACTTGATAGGGATTGCCGTTATGAATAAGTTTTGAAGAGGGAACAGGGAATAGGGAATAGGGAGCAGGGAGCAGGGAGCAGGGAGCAGGGAGCAGGGAGCAGGGAGCAGGGAGCAGGGAGCAGGGAGCAGGGAATAGTAAGAAAGAGATTCGAGGATTTTTTGGTGTGATCAGAAAACGATTCAGTGGCCTCACGGGGGTTCCCCCCACTCGCGCTTTGCATCAAGACACAGCCTTGGGTTTCATGAACTATTTGGAATCCAATAAGCGCGTTTCTCATAGTTATGAGCTACATTCAACTTTCTTACCCCTACTCCCTACTCCCTACTCCCTACTCCCTACTCCCTAAAACCCAGAACTTTGTCCCGATTTAGAACTGCTATAGTTAACCTTGAGCTAAATTACGGTAAACTAAACACAATTGAGTTCGGTAAACTCGAATTCAGTGGTCAGCTAATGCGCACTTATCACAGGCTAGAAGCCTGTGCCACGCACGCTACTTGAGGTGCTATCAGGTATCAGGTAAAGCAATTCAGTTAAGTTCAATGATGGAATCCACAGATTTTACTCACTCAGTCAGTTACCAAAAAGAATTGATTCTGAAATTACAGGAACTGCTGAAAAAGGAAATTGAACAAACCGTGAGACGCATTCCCCCACCTGGCCGTAGGCCACGCTACGCGAACGGCTTGCCAGGTGGGGGTTAGTCCACGCTGTTACCAATATCCACCTGGAACAATAATTATGGTTCTTCAGTACCTGGTATGCTAAATTTCCAGTTAACAAAACTCATATAGCGTTTATCATAGCTATGAGGTACACATTATTTTTTCCCACTTCCGACTTCCTTCTTCCCACTTCCGACTTCCCTGCTCCCTGCTCCCTGCTCCCGTCTTGATGCAGTCGCTCATGGTTTGAAGTTACCGTAAGACAGTTGAGCCTTAATCAATGGAGGCGCGCTTTCCTATGGCGAATTAAATTACGGGGTCGCGCCTCAAGTTTTACCCATGCATCTGCATAGCCTACCAACCATAAAGGCTCAACGTAATCAGGTTTCGTCTCCGGGGGAAACCCCCAAGACCGCGCTGCATCGCTGCTCCCTGCTCCCTGCTCCCTTTGCCAAAGTGTTGATTTAGCATAACAAGTACGGAAGAGCCATAATTATTCGATTGCAGTCTTATCTTATGTAGGCTAAAATATTAACTGTAAACGATTTTTAATGACCAGTGAAAACGCCAAATAAAGTTATAAGAACCGATAAATGGCGACTTAATCCGACTACCGATCAAAAAATATTGTTTGGGGAGACGATTAAAGTATATCGCCAGGCTTGTCGGTACTTAGTTGGCATTATTTATACTCACTGGTCTGAATTGGGATGTTTGACAGCTGATAAATTAACTCCTGCTGTTGAGCGTTTAATGCATCAGACCGCAAAACGACCTGATGTAAAATATCCCCAATTTAATCAGGCTTTTTACAAGTTTCCTAGCTACTACCGTCGTGCTGCAATAGCCTTCGCTGCTGGTCAAGTGAGTAGTTATGTGACCCGTTACAGGGAATGGCAGTCGGGTACACGAAAACGGCGAGACACTAAGCCACCAAGACTAAATGCTGATACTGGTTGCTACCCAGCTCTGTACAAAGGTCAATGCTATAAGCTGCATGGTTTTAACCAAGTCGAAATCAAAGCTTTTAATGGTAAAGATTGGATTTGGACTACTGTTCAAATTACTGAGTTAAGGGAGAGACACGCCTGTGCCAGTAATAAGATGATGTCGCCTTCTTTGATTTTCAATGAAAGGTACTGTCATTTATCTGTTCCATTTACTTGTAAGCCAGAAAAGAGAAAACCAGAGGCCAATGTTACGGCAGTAGACTTGGGTATAAATACAACAGCGACAATAGCGGTTGTCACTCATAGCGGCACTGTAATCCACCGCGAATTTATTCATCCGGGGAAAGACATAGACCGTAGGGACAAACGACTAAAATCCGTATCTATGCGGGCATCAAAAACCATGGGTAAGGGCGGAAAACTTCACAAAGGATTCTGTTCTAAGACCTATGACAAATGCCGAAGAATCAATCATCAAATCGGCCATGTTGTTTCTAAGCGAATTGTGGATATTGCTAAGGAGTTTAATTCCGAGGCTATCGTATTTGAGAATCTCAAGGGTTGGAAGCCAAAAGGTGGTAAGAAACGGTCTAACCTGCGGCAAAGATTCCACGGATGGCTCAAGGCCAAAATTCGCGATTTCACGGAAATGAAATGGGCGGAACTAGGCGGCAAAGTCGTAGAAGTTGTAGCAGCTTACACTTCAAAACTTGCTTATGATGGTTCTGGTACGGTTAAGAGAAATTCAAAAAAATACTCCCTAGCTACCTTCTCCTCAGGTAAGCGCTTTAATGCAGATCTTAATGGTGCTTACAATATTGGTGCTAGAGGTGTGTTTAAGCTCACTCGCAGAAATGACGGTGAGGGTCATTCCAGTAAAAACTCTGGACGACCGCCTAGAAGCTGGGCTTGTCTATGTGATCTTTGGGCAACGGTTAGTCAATGATTAGCATAAGACACCACCACCTGGCTATCGCCACGCTACGCGAACGTTCAGGTGGTGGAAGCTTCATAGTGCTACAGAGACCCTCAACAACCTAACCCAGTATTTTAGAGAAACTTGACCTCTAAGCATTCAGCCGTCAGCGGTCAGCGGTCAGCTTATTTTATTCAAAAGCTGTTTGGTGTAGCGTGCGCTATGGGCATAAACTGTTCCCGTAGCGTGGCCACAGGCTCAAAGCTGATAGCTGATAGCTGATAGCTGATAGCTGATAGCTTACGTTGACCTGTACTTTTCTCGATTAGACTCTAAGCACTAGGTATTAAGCACTAGGTATTAGGCGTTAACTACTAACTAACACCTAATACCTAAGACTTAACTCCTAACACCTAACACCTAAGCCTCAACACTAAATAAACTGATTACTAGGGCAAAGGTGGAAATGATTTTTAGTCCTTGAAGAGGTCAAGTCCTATTTCAGTTTGAGCTGCAGAGGCACCAATATTAGGAGTGATGTCCACAAATTGGTCAAATAAGCGATTGACTCTAGTCAAGATCAATCCCAGAACTAGGAAAACCTAGAGATGGAGTCAACACAGATGGAGTCAACACAGATGGAGTCACGAAGGAATCCAGTAGGGAATCAATGGGATTGGTAATAGTACCAACTATGTCCTCACCAATGGTGACAGTGGCAGCACCACTAATCTGATAATTATTGGTGTTAGGGTTACTTATGGTGCTGGAAACCATGGCTGTGCCATGGATACTGACAATGGGATTGGCCAATGGCCACGCTACGCGATCGCTTAAATCCTCTGAGGTATTGTCACTGCGATTGGCCAATGGCCACGCTACGCGATCGCTTAAATCCTCTGAGGTATTGTCACTAATGGTGCTGGTAGCCGTGGTGCTACTGCTGACCATGACCACACCGCCACCAGAGTCGCCTGTTCCGTTAGCCTGGCCTTTGGCCAAGGGATTGGGACTAATCATGTTAGTAGCCGTCGCACTGCTACTGACCTTGACTCGAGCGTCATCTGGGTCTACTGATCGATTACTACTAATTTCTATCTTGGTTATATTCGCGGTTGTTCCATCTTGAGGCTGAATTTCGACATCAAACACTTGCTCAATGTCATCAAAATCGATGTTAATCGGGCCATCGGTGATGTCCAAATCAACAGTAGTAGCCAAATCTTCACCAGTTTCAAGGTCATCTAGGGGAGAAATCACTACAATCCCTTGACTAGTAGTACCAGTTTGGTGTCCTTGGTTTGGATTTGGTTGTAGATTGCAAAGGGAATCAAGCACAGAACAGCTATTGTTTATCATCGAGGTTTCTACTCGAACATCAACAAAGAAATGAGATGGAGATTCCCTGATTGACTTTTTCCGGCTACCCACGTCGAGTAGCCAGCACATTTTTCACTTTGTCAGTCTAAATTCTATCTAGGTGATCACACTATTGCTCTCGAATGCAAAAAAAATTCACGTTTTCTGATCGCGTAGCGTGGCCCAAAGGCCAATCACGACAGGGGGATGGTGCCCTTTATCCATCAATTTTCTGTTTACACTCCCAAACCTCTATAGGTTTAATTTCCTGAGCGTCCATTACCGCTTTGATTTAATAAATATTCCCAAATCCGTCGTATTTCTTCTTGATTTTGGCGAATCTCTGCTTGACTTTGACGAATCTCCTGTTGAGTTTGACGAATATCCTCTTGACTTTGACGTTGATAGGTGGCCAAATCCGAAAACAATTTTAAGGTCTGATTCAGAGAAACTCGTAATTGAGTGATGTCTGCTTGATTTTGCTCGATGGTCTGAGAGTGACGATTGATGTATCGTGCTGCTGTCTCTAACAAGTTCTCTACTTGAGTTAATCTTTCTTCTGGTGTCATGTTTGATGAATGTTAATAGGTTTAATTCCCGGAGCGTCCCCGCTTTTTTAATAAATATTCCCAAATCCGTCGTATTTCCTCTTGACTTTGACGTTGATAGGTTGCTAACTCGGAAAACAATCTTAAGGTCTCATTCAGAGAAACTCGTAATTGAGTGATTTCTGCTTGATTTTGCTCGATGGTTTGAGAGTGGCGATTAATGTATCTTGCTGCTGTCTCTAACAAGTTCTCTACTTGAGTTAATCTTTCTTCTGGTGTCATGTCTAATCACTGTTAATCTGATATATTTATCTATTTTATTCCATTTTTACTCCTTATTCCTGATGTCAACCATTACTAAAAATCTAATGTGATTGCGTTCTAATTTGGTGGGTTAATAAGGCACCAAACTAGTCGGAAACTGCTACAGGTTTAATTCCCTGATCGTCCATTATCGCTTTGAATTAATAAATATTCCCAAATCCGTCGTATTTCTGCTTGATTTTGACGAATCTCCTCTTGACTTTGACGTTGATAGGTTGCCAACTCGGAAAACAATCTTAAGGTCTCATTCAGAGAAACTCGTAATTGAGTGATGTCTGCTTGATTTTGCTCGATGGTCTGAGAGTGACGATTAATGTATCTTGCTGCTGTCTCTAACAAGTTCTCTACTTGAGTTAGTCTTTCTTCTGGTGTCATATCTGATCACTGTTAATCTGATCTATTGATTTATGCTATGCCATTTTGACTCCTTATTCCTGATGTTAACCCTTCCTAAAAACCTAGTGCGTTCGCGAAGCGGTTCCTTTCGGGCAAAGCCCGACGCTGCGCGAACGGAACATCGCAATCTAGTTTGGTGCGTTATTAACCAACCAAACCAACTACTTCTCCCCTCTCCCCGCGCACACTAACCACACTAACAATGTTTACAACACTAACCACACTAACAACGCTTAACACACTGCACGCCAAGTTAGAATGTGGTAAAATAAGGGAATACTTATTAGCAGGTGGACAAAAATAAACTACTATCAAAGAAGCTACTATCCACACCATTCAGGCAAGTTAGCCGACCAGGCAGCAGGTGTTATCGTTAATTCCACCTACAAAATTATTTAGTAATCCAAAATTCCTCAGAATTTTGCCCTTGGCTGTGTTCGAGCGTCTGGATCAGCGATTAGACCAGATGAAGTCAACTTTGGGCGAAGAGGCAATACTCCTAAAGTCTGATATTTTGGTAAATCAGAGGGTGAGTACTGAGGCTCAGAGCCAGAGGTTTACCCTGATCGGATCAGAACAGTTCAGTTGTCTGCTGTGGGGGGAAGCCCAACCGGAGACCTTAACTGGGTATGAATCTCTGATGAGACTGTACCAAGTGGGATTAACTTTCGCTCCGGATGCGATCGCAAACTTTCTTACCCATCTCAAAGACTCCTACCTAACCTCACCATCAGAATTTGAAACCTCTCAGGATGTTCTCAACCTAATCAAGAGGGCTCAAGCCTCCCTCAAACCCAATAATCCAGCTATCCAGAGCGAATTTACCCTATCATTAATTGATATTCTGTGTGACTACAACACGGATAACTACAATACGGATAACTACAACACCGATGTTCCAGAATTAGCAGATCCAGCTTATCCCTATGGGTCCATTTGTCAACCCGTAGCAGAAGCACTGCACCAGCAGGTTGAGCAAGAGCGATTGCTCAATCAGGTGACCAGTCAAATCCGTCAAAGCCAAGAGTTACCCCTTATCCTGACCACAGCAGTTGAACGGGTACGACACTTCCTAGAAGTAGACCGATTAGTAATCTATCAATTTGACTTCCCTTACACCTCTAGTCCCACAGCACTAGAGCCAGCACCTGCTGCCACTGAATTAGGCTGGGGTTGTATTACCTACGAAGCTAAAGCCTCAGATGCTATCCCATCAGTGCTGAATGTGATTGAGCAGGAGGAATGCTTAACCCATGTACCGAACTCTAAACATAAATATCAGCGAGGGTCAACGGTTGCTGTTGATGATGTTGATCGAACCTATAATACCCATAATTGCTTACTTAAACTGTTGCACCGACATCAAGTACGAGCCAAGTTAGTCGCACCAATTATTGTCCAAAACAACCTGTGGGGCCTACTAATTGCCCATCAGTGTTTGGAGCCAAGGCGATGGCAGGACAGTGAAAAAAACTTTCTCCAAGCAATTGCTGAACACCTAGCCATTGCCATCTATCAAGCGAAGTTATACGCCCAAGTGCAGCAGCAAAACAACACCCTTGAACAACGGGTAATTGAGCGCACCCAAGCACTCCGGGATGCCTTGCAAGCTGCTCAAGCAGCCAATCTTGCTAAGAGTGAGTTTCTAGCTACCATGAGTCATGAATTGCGCACCCCTCTGACCTGCGTAATTGGGATGGCAGCTACACTCTTGCGCTGGTGTTTTGGTCAGGACAGTTCCCACAGATTACCTGTCGAAAAGCAACAGCGCTATTTAAAAACTATCCAGGAGAATGGGCAACACCTGCTAGAACTGATCAACGATATTCTGGATTTGTCTCAGGTTGAGGCAGGAAAGTTAGTCCTGACTATCAGCAAATTTTCCTTAAGTAAGCTAGCTAATCAGCTGTTGAGTAGCCTAAACGAACAAGCCTACCAACAGCAGGTTACTCTACAGCTAGATTGGCGAGTGCCACCAGAAAGGGACTGTTTTTCTGCAGACCAAAGGCGGGTTAAACAGATTTTGTTTAACCTTTTAAGTAATGGGATTAAATTTACCCCACAGGGGGGTAAAGTAATCCTACGGGTCTGGCCAGAAAATCAGTTACTCGTTTTCCAAGTGGAAGATACAGGCATTGGTATTCCCCAAGACCAGTTACCATTACTGTTTCAGAAGTTTCAGCAGCTAGAAACCCCCTACCGTCGCAAGTATGAAGGAACTGGCTTGGGGTTAGCCTTAACCAAACAGCTGATCGAACTCCATAGGGGCAACATTGAGGTGGAATCGGTAGTGGGAGAGGGGTCTTGTTTTACAGTTTGCTTGCCCACTCAACCCATGGCACCAGCTACTTCAGAAAAAGCCCTGCCAAAGTCCAACCTAACTCTCAAAGGTCAAGGCACTGTGGCCTTAGTGGAAAATCAAGAAGAGATTGCTACCCTAATTTGCGAAATTTTGACCGCAGCAGGCTATAAAGTAATTTGGTTGATTGATGGTTCCACTGCCATCAAACAAATTGCATTGCTTAAGCCCCAGACTATCATTATCGATTGGCAGTTACCGACTAGGGAGGGTTACGAAATGACTCAATGGCTACGTCAATCCTCCACAACTCAAGAGGTAAAAATTCTGGCTTTAACGATTCCGAGCCTGCCAAACATAGAGCAACAAGAGATGATGGGGGTAGTGGATGATTACTTATATAAACCGATCGAACCCATGGAGTTATTGTACAGGGTTATGGCGTTGGTGGCAAGTTAACTAGAGGTTAGTTTACTACCCCATTGATCTTAGTGCTGTGGTCAGTAAAGTGTTATCGTGAGTCACTATATAGCAGTTCTCAAATAGGTGAGCTACTTACGCCCTTGGGGTTAATGGGAGTAGGGAGTAGGGACTGAGGCCGTCGGCCACGCGGGGCGCGTTCGGAGCAGGGAGTAGCAATGTAGCGAGGTAGCGAAGTAGCACCGTAAGCATCCAAAAACTTGTTTATTAGTACAGGATTGTTTTAATTTGACCTCATTCCGATCAGATTAGCATAACAGCTACATAATAACCAAAATTATCAGCAAATTATCAGCAAATTATCAGCAACAACTAAACCAAGAAACCAATAATCTTACTCAAGCTGCTAACCTAGGATTACCCACTTGATTCGGTGCCAGCAAAATGGGTTTTGAAGATGTAGCTACATAGATAGTTGACCAACACACTTTTCGGCAAATCTACCATATTGATCTGATTGATCACGATCACCATGAATCATCCAATTATTAAATCACTCAAAATCGCCACCATGGTTACGGTAACCTCTACACTAGCCATGGCATCTAGCGCAACAGCAGCTACCCTCAAGGTAACAATTGAAAGCCTGGCACCGGAAAACGGCACCTTATTTACTCCAGTCTGGGTTGGTTTTCATAATGGTTCGTTTGATATTTATGATCGGGGTCAGGCAGCTTCACCAGGACTGGAGCGTATTGCTGAGGATGGCAATGCAGCAGTTCTTAGTCAAGAGTTTTTCGCTAGCGGTGCAGGTTCAGTTGATGGTGTAATTCCTGGTCCAAATGGCCCAGTTGCTTCCGGGGATATTGCCAAAGCCACATTTACTGTAGATTCTACTAGCCGTTACTTCAGCTACGCGGCCATGATTCTCCCCAGTAATGATGCTTTCATTGCTAATGGCAACCCCTTGGCTTTTGAGATTTTTGATGAAGAAGGTAATTTCACTGGAGCTGACTTTACCATTCTTGGTTCTCAAGTTCTGGATGCGGGTACAGAAGTTAACGACGAGCAGCAGACCACTACTGCCTTCTTCGGTCAAAGTATTCCTGATACCGGTACACCAGAAAACGGAGTAGTTAACCTCCATCCAGGTTTTATCCCAGGTGGACCAATCTTATCAACTCCGGCGTTTGCGGAAGCTGACTTCACAGTGGATGGCTACCAGATAGCACGTATCAAAGTCGAGAAGGTGCCAGAATCTTCTACTACTGGAGGATTACTTGCTATCGGTGGGTTGTTATGGTTGGGTAGCCGCTGGCGTCAGAGTCTTAATAGATTCGCGTAAATCCCTTTGCCAATTGACCATTGACAATTTTGAATTTTCCATTCTTGATTAACAAAACTAGATAAGTATAGCAGTTCTCAAATAGGTGAGGTAGACAAGTATTTTATATTAGAGAGTAACGATGCAGCGCCTTCATGAGGAGGTTTCTCCTATGTAGCCACTGCATCAAGACGGGAATACTGGATCAAGATGGTAATAGGGAAAAAAGTTTGTGTACCTCATTACTATGAGAAATGCTATAAAATCAGTATAACCGGAAATCAAATTACACTCTCCGTGCCCGGGCCTCGCGCCCGGGCCCCTTTCTTTCCCTATTCCCTATTCCCTATTTCTTATTTCCTGAGCGCTGCCCTATAGCTGCTAAACCTAAGAGTGTAACTAAGCCAACAATGCTGGTAGGTTCGGGCACGTCTTCTGGGACAACAAAAGCATTATCCTGGATGTTGGTAATCGTTGAGTTCCGGCGAATAATGCCTGAGAGGGTAGTGCTTTCTAGATCTGGAGCCAAGGCGAGCAGGTGATCGAGATCGTTGAGGAAAAAGAACCGGTCACCATCCCGTACGCGCCTGAACTGGTCTGAGATGAAGCTATTGAATAGTTCACCGACCAATCCACCGTTGAAGGAGTCCTCGGATATTCCTCCAATCCAGAAATCCACATCGTCTACAGACTTGTAGATATCTTCAAATAGAGCTGCCACTTCTGGGTTAGAAGTAATGCCAAGTTCGGTATCGGTGGTCAAGAAGGCAGTGACCGGATCCAGACCGAGTTCCACACGAGACTGATTGTAGCCGGGAAGGCCAACTTCCCTTCCCCGCGCAATATTGAGTGAAGCGAGGTCAAAGCCTTGACCGCTACCATTCGGGGCAAGGAAGTTCCGCACCCCGTCCACTATCTGATTGTCAACCTCTTCAGCCACCTGGGACGCTAAACCCAAAAACAGTGAATCGACACCGTTATCAATCACTTCTTGGGGATTAAAGAAAGCATCACTAAGGGATATACTTCCGACGGAATCGCCGTTATTGTTAATGCGCTGAAGCTCGTCGGAGAGAAGAGTGTGGCCAACACGGAAGTTAGCATTGGTAAATTCCTGACTGATACTGGGATCAACTGTGGGATCGTAGCCAGAGTAATCGTCCAAAAGACTATCGCCAATGAACAGCGGTAGGAATTCATTGTATGTGATGACCTGAATCTGAGCGCCAACGACCTTACGAGCTGATTCGTAGATAAAGTCACCTTTATCAAGTCCTGACTCTTTTAACTTCTCCAAAATCACCGGGTCGCCAGCGTCAATTTTTTCAGCAAGTCCTTCAGCCAGACGATTGTGCTCTCGCACCAACAAGGTGTGAGCTGCGGTTAAGCCAATTTGTTCGTTAGTACGAATATCCCCAGCGATGAACAACTGTTCTGCTGCTAATGCTCCAGAGCGGTCAGTGTTGCTATTAGGCAATCCGGCAGTGTTGAAAGGCAGTAGCTCTTCGCCATTGATACTCTGGCTCTTGAGCTTTCCAGTACCGTCATTAGTACGTAGAAATTCCGCCCGCACTTGATCAGATCCGTAGACCTGTGAACCATCAATAAAAGAAGTCAGCTCGTTGACCTGCTGGCGCGGATTGCCAAGCCCAGTGCCAGTCCCTTCAGCTGCAGGAACCCTAATAAAGGGTATAGAACCAGAAGATCCTCCAAGTGTATCTGGCTTACCAGTGGCAATGTCAATCGGGTTAACTGGGATGGGCATGAAATCCTCTGGTGGGCTATTTAACCCTCCCTCATTCAGAGCAAAGTCGTGATCAATCAACTGCCCCCACTGCCAGATCCAGTCACTGGCCCGGAGGAAATTAGGCACGGATTTACTCTGGCGCACAATTGTATTGCTAATGTCACGGGGGTTAGGCAGAACATTGCCGGTCGGACCGGTTATTTTTGGTGCGTTGAAGCCATCCTCGTAAGCAGGAGTCAGGAGCCGAAGTAGTGGTGTTTCGGCTTCACCCAATGTCGGGTCATCGGGGTTATTGCCGAATCCATTAATGGTGCGAAATTCTCCTGCAGCAGCAGGCACAGACATGGAAAATCCTAGGGCAGCGAAAGTGGTTACTGCTAGACCAAGCTGACGAGGCTTGAGGTTTCTAACCACTTTTAAGTTAGATAAGTAATTTTTCATCAGGTTAGTACTTAGGTCAAGATTGCATTGTTCCCAACCACTAATGTGGTAGATGCAGTAAAATACTCTATCTCTTCTAAGAAGGTGTTTGAAAAGTAGCTACATGGTGTGGTAAAGGCAGGTAATTTACTTGAGTTATCCGCAAGATTTACGGGTTTTCCTCTAAAGTAAGTCTTCAAGTAAGTCCCTCATTTATCGCCAGTAAATAATTTATCAAACGGGCTATAAGAACGATTACGTATTTCTTTTAGCTACAGAATATATTCCGTAATTCCCCCATAGTCAAGATTAAAAATTACTGCTAATTGCTGCTAATTTCAAGATAACTGTATTTCGGATATCTACCACAAAATAAAAAAAAATTTATAGAAGCTTTAATTCTTTCATTAAAAAATATCGGGATAAATACGGACAACCAATCAATATCTTCTCAAACTAATAAATCTTGATTGTAGATAATTATAGCGGTTTCTACTCTAATGAGGTACACAGGATTTTTTTTCTGTTCCCTGTTCCCTGTTCCCGTGATACGCTGCTCCCTGCTCCCTTCCCCCCTTACTAAAGGCCAGGGCTGTTTCATTCTTTGGAATAAATTGTCAGGTCAATCGGGTGAAAGGGATCTGGGGTGCTGGGGAGAGGGTTTTTTTTCAGGTTAAAAATACTTTTTTATTAAAAAAAATTCCCCCTATATCCCCACCTCCCCACCAATCAAATTTTAGTCCGACGCAAGAAACAGTCCTGCTTTACTAAAGGCAGGACTGTTTCATTGTCAATTTTTCGGTTCAGTGAACCTCCCGAATGGCAGCGGTTTCGCTCCTGTTTTTCTATTATTAAACCCAATAGTAGAAAAAAACGGCGATTTGTTTACCAGAAGGGGCTTTGAGCCCTTCAGCCATGAATTTTATGGTCGAGAATGAAACCGCCCTGCCTTACTAAAGGGGGTTAGGGAGGATTTAATTTATGCTCCCTGCTCCCTAAAACCCAGAAGTTTGTAACTCACCGAATTTAAAACCGCTGTAAGTAGATAGTTATCGGATTTTAAGGAGCTATAGAAGCTTTATTTCTTTAATGAAAAAATATCGGGATAAATCTTGATTGGAGATAATTATAGGAGTTTGTGATTTTATTAATAAGTACATAGTTCTCGGTTTTTAGGGAGCTTCGGAATTGCGATGCATCCCTACTCCCTACTCCCTACTCCCTACTGCCATTAACCCCAAGGGCGAGGTACCTCACCCCATTGAGAAATGCTATATAGCCTTTTTTCAGAGGGGTCAAAGAGCCATGAGCCTGATTCAGCATACTTTATAGCTCCCTTGTCACCCCATCAGGAAACTGAAGCACGTTGGTAGGGATGCTTCTTATGACCCCACACCCAGTCACCCCACAACCCACACTCACGTTTTTGTTAAAAATCTACCCTGATCAGGCCCCTCTCTTTTCCTATTCCCTATTCCCTATTTCCTATTTCCTATTTCCTGAGCGCTGCCTTATAGCTGCTAAACCTAGGAGTGTAACTAAGCCAAGGATGCTGCTAGGTTCTGGCACATCTTCTGGGACAACAAAAGCATTATCCTGGATGTTAGTAATTGTTGAGTTCCGGCGAATAATGTCCGAGAGGCGAGTGCTTTCTAGATCTGGAGCCAAGGCCAGCAGATGATCGAGATCGTTGAGGAAAAAGAACCGGTCACCATCCCGTGCCCGCCTGAACTGCTCTGAGATGACGGTATTGAATAGTTCACCGACCAAGCCACCGTTGACCGAGTCCTCAGATATTCCTCCAATCCAGAAATCCACATCCTCTACAGACTCGTAGATTTGTTCAAATAGAGCTGCTATTTCTGGGTTAGAAGTAATGCCAAGTTCGGTATCGGTGGTCAAGAAGGCAGTGACCGGATCCAGACCGAGTTCCACACGAGCCTGATTGTAACCGGGAATACCAACTTCCCTTGCCCGCTCAATATTGAGTGAAGCGAGGTCAAAGCCACCGGTGGGAATCGAGGCAAGGAAATTCCGCACCTCGTCCACTATCTGATTGTCAAACTCTTGAGCCACCTGGGAAGCTAAACCGAAAAACAGTGAATCGACGCCGTTATCAATCACCTCTTGGGGATTGAAGAAGGCATCGGCAAGAGAGATACTTCCCAGCAAAGTGCCCTTATTGTTAATGCGCTGAAGCTCTGGGGAGAGAAAAGTGTGGCCAACGCGGAAGTTAGCATTGGCAAATTCGACGCTGACACGTGGGTCAACTGTGGGATCGTAGCCAGAGTAATCATCCAAAAGGCTATCGCCAATGAACAGCGGTAGGAATTCATTGTATGTGATTACCTGAATCTGAGCGCCGACCACCTTACGGGCTGATTCGTAGATAAAGTCCCCTTTATCAAGTCCTGATTGATCTAACTTCTCCAAAATCACCGGGTCACCAGCATCAATTTTTTTAGCAAGTTCTTCAGCCACGCGATTGTGCTCCCGCACGAACAAGGTGTGAGCTGCGGTTAACCCAATCTGTTCGTTGGCACGAACATCCCCAGCGATGAACAACTCTTCTGCTGCTAATGCTCCAGAGCGGTCAGTGTTGCTATTAGGCAATCCGGCAGTGTTGAAAGGCAGTAGCTCTTCGCCATTGATACTCTGGCTCTTGAGCTTTCCAGTACCATCATTACTACGCAAAAATTCCGCCCGCACTTGATCAGATCCATACACCTGTGAACCATCAATAAAAGAAGTCAGCTCGTTGATCTGCTGGCGCGGATTGCCAGGTCCAGTGCCAGTGCCTTCAGCTGCAGGAACCCTGATCAAGGGTATAGATGGCGCGAGTGGATCTGGAAGACCAGTGGCAATGTCAATCGGGTTAACTGGGATGGGGGTGAAATCCTCTGGTGGCCGATCTAACCCTCCCTCATTCAGATCCAAGTCGTGATCAATGAACTGCCCCCACTGCCAGATCCAGTCGCTGGCGTTGAGGAAATTAGGCACTAATTCCCTCTGGCGCACAATCGTATTACTAATGTCACGGGGGTTAGGCAGAACATTGCCGGTGCTACCGGTTATTCTTGGTGCGTTGAAGCCATCCTCGTAAGCAGGACTCAGGAGCCGAAGCAGTTGTGTTTCGGCTTCACCCAATGTCGGGTCATTGGGGTTGTTGCCAAATCCGTTAATGGTACGAAATTCTCCTGCAGCAGCAGGCACAGACATGGAAAATCCTAGGGCAGCGAAAGTGGTTACTGCTAGACCAAGCTGACGAGGCTTGAGGTTTCTAACCACTTCTAACTTAGATAAATGATTTTTCATAAGGTTATTACTTAGGTTGCATCCCAACCGCTAATGTGGTAGATGCAGTAAAATACTCTATCTCTTCTAATAAGGTGTTTGAAAAGTAGCTACATGGTGTGGTAAAGGCAGGTAATTTACTTTAGTTATCCCCTTCACGGGTTTTCGTCTAAAGTAAGTCCTCAAGGAAGTCCCTCCCTCATTTCTCACCAGTAAATAATTTTTCAAACGGGCTATAAGAGTGATTACGTATTTCTTTTAGTTACATAACTTATTCCGTAATTCACCCATATTCAAGATTAAAAATTACTGCTAATTACTGCTAATTTCAAGATAGCTGTATTTCGGATATATACCGCAAAAAAAAGATTAGTTTACATAATCTTTAATTAAAGAATTAAAGATTATCTGGATAGAGACGCACAAGAAATCAATATCTTGTCAAGCCAATAAATCTGGATTGTAGATAAATATAGTGTAAGGATTTAGGTATAGGGGTTGACAAAAGCATAAAATTTAAAGTAGCCATTGATGAGTAAAGCCACTCTACCTCTTTTGGCTGAGTAATTGCGCCAGTTTAGCAAGGAAAAACTGGTGGAAATTATGCTTGGGCAACAAAGCTTTATTAATCAGCTATAACTGAAAATATAAAGAATGAAATTTAGCCTAAACTTAGACTCAATAAGCTGATAAAAATCCCCTTTAAGTGACCTGATCAAAAAAAGCGATAAAGTCAAAACAAAACACACACAACCACAAACCGGATCACCGGAAGGAGCTGTGGCGCGGGGAGATGGTGAGATGGTGAGATGGGGAGATAGGGAGATGGGGAGATAGGGAGATAGGGAGATGGGGGGATTTTTATTAAGGGTAATTATCATCGACATCATATAATACAATAACCACAGTGGTTAAACTAATTAATATATAACGGTTATTATATTTATGAGGTACACATAATTTTTTTCCTATTCCCTATTCCCTATTCCCTATTCCCTATTCCCTATTCCCTATTCCCTATTCCCTAAAATCCAAAACTTCTGTAGCTCAGGTGCGACCCGTGGCGAATTTAATTCGCCTACGGAAAGCGCACCTAACCTATTTTATAAATGCTGTGGAACCTCTATATATCGATAATCAGTTACTGTAACCACCAACAACATGGCAGCTAATTCTCTCAATTCAATTCGTCATAGTCTAATTGTTTCTTGTCAGGCACCCCGTGACTCACCCCTGCACCACCCCCTAGTGATTGCCGCCATGGCACAAGCTTCTATGAATCAGGGGGCATCGGGTGTGCGTATTGATACACCTGACCATGTGGCAGCTGTGCGTAGTCAATGTCCCACTGCTCCAATTATTGGCTTGTGGAAGCAACAGTTACCGGAGTCTGAGGTTTATATTACTCCCCAGTTTCACCATGCTAAAGCGATCGCATCCGCTGGTGCTGATATTATTGCCATTGATGCCACCTTACGGGAACGTCCTGGAGGGGAAACAGTTCAAGGTTTAATTAAGCAGATTCACGATACACTGGGTAAACCGGTGATGGCAGATGTGGATACCCTTGAGAGTGCGATCGCAGCACAAGCCGCTGGTGTGGATTTAGTTGGTACTACCCTCTATGGCTACACTGCTCAAACTAGCCATCTTTCTCCTCCCGGCTTTGGCCTACTCAGCCAGTTGGTGAAGCATCTAGATATCCCAGCCATTTGCGAAGGAGGTATTGCCACCCCCGAGATGGCTCAAACTGCGCTAGAATTGGGAGCCTATGCGGTTGTTGTCGGCACTGCGATTACTGGTATTGATTTGCAAGTTAAGGCTTTCGTAGAGTAATTATAAGTAGGATTTACCCTATAATTGCCCTTGCTAGAAGCTGGAAAACCTATCCTGTTGTTGAGAACCCAGTTTCTGTAGCCAGTCTTGACCTAACTGAATGGTAATATCTGAGGAAAAAGCACCGGTGCTTTCCACCCGCACTTCCCCAAATCCCAAATAGTTACGGATAGTGCCAGCACTTTCATCGTCTCCCTGTTGGGCAATAATGCGAGTGGTGCGCAATGGTTCCCTAGACAATTTCTGATCAATACGAACATTCTTGTAGCCAGCTTGGTTAAGTTTCCGGAGCATAGCCTTAGGGACTTCAGAAGAATCTGTAGTGTATTGAATGGCAATCCGCAGGGATGTGGAGTTGGCATTGGAGTAATAGGTATAGCCTTGACCAAAGTGCTGAGCCACCATCTGCTGGATGCTGCGGTGGTTTGGCAACCAGTAACTGACTTTTTTCTTGCCATCGTTACTAAATCGACCAGGCAGCATTAGCATTTGGACATTGGCTCGTTTAGTCTTGGTGGCAAAACCCGCTAATGCCACTAGCTCTTCTACACTTAAGTTGGTGTCAATGTGGGACTGAATAACTGAGAGGATTTGTGGGATTCGTGCGATAGTGCTAGGTTTTAGTGCCTGTTCTACCAAAGCCCTCATCAGCATTTGTTGCCGCTGCACTCGACCAATATCCCCATACTTGTCATAGCGAAAGCGCAGGAACTGCATCGCTTTATTACCATCCAGGTGCTGTCTACCTTTTTTGAGGTTGATATAAAGGTGTTGAGAGTGGTCGGTGTACTTCATGTCTTTGGGAATATAGACCGTAACTCCTCCCAAGGCATCCACCAGTTTTTCCACACCCTGAACGTTTACTCGGATATAACGGTCAATGGGCACATCATCAAGAAGATCGCTGACCGCCTTCGCTGTGAGTGCAGGTCCGCCAAAATAATTGGCAGCATTGAGCTTAATTTTACCATGTTTCTCAATACGAGTTTGAGTATCACGAGGCATGGACAGCACTTTGACTTTTTCCCCGTCTGGGTCAAACCGTAGCAGGAGCATGGTATCTGACAAACCCTCTAAGGAATTGACCAGAGCGTGGTATCCCAGGTCTACTTCTGGGGGTTGCTTGAGATCAGAGGTTAGGACTTTGATACCAAGAAATAAGATATTAACTGGTCGAGTCAACTCCGGCAAGTGCATGGTGTTGCTGGAGATGGTTTCCTCTTGGTTAAATACAGATTTCTCGTCCGGAGTCAGTTCACTTTGCAGCAAAGGGGTACTTGCCAGGGATACAGCTAGTATTGCACCTGCTGCCGCAGATGACATTGCCACTGCGGTAAAACCTAGCCAAAGCCAGAGCAAATTCCCTCGCTTGACTTTTACCTTTTTTCTGCGAACGGGGCGAGTAGGTCTTCTCACTACACGGCGTTTTCGATAAGTTCTTTGAACTGGCACTGGGCTTCCTCACACACAGGCAATAGGGATGGTATTGACAGAAGAAGACTATTAACTCCTCACCGGTTTCACATGCTTGAGCTGGAGCTTCGATCTTAAGGTTTAGTATTAATACTCTATAGCAGGTTTTTTAACAGGTTGCTGCCTGATCAGGTAAATTTTCGATGAAGCTTGCCCAATCCGTCAGTCAAAACCATCATTAGAGTACATCATTTCTTTAAGTAAACCCCTCGACTAGGACAAATACTTGCCCAATATTCCTTCAGATATCCGGCTAATCCAAGGCAGACGTGGTGACTGGCGCTGCCATAAGCGCACCATCACAGCGAAACTGACCAGAAAATAGCCAGATGTGAGCATAGCATTGAGAAACAGCAAGCGTAATGTCCAAAATTCCGACAATTGTGCTCCTGCTGATAATAAACTGTACCCTAGCAACCAACCAAAGGCCAAGGTGACCGACAAGCGACTGACGGTTTTTTCCTCTCGGTTTCCTTGAGAGTGGTACAATGTCCACAGTGCTGGAAACAAGCCAAAGATGGGCACAAGGTAAATAAATAGCTGTAGGCGCTGATTATCTTGATTTTCGGTAGGATTAGTCTTTTTCACATGCTCTTTCATCCGTAGCTTGCCTTGATAATCGCTCAAACCCCATGACTTGGTAGTTTTACCTCTTATCATGACATTTCCCAGTGGTTATTCACCAATGGCAATAATATAGTAATAGCAATAGGGCAATGGCAACATGGATAATCAGCTCAGCTTCATTATCAAACTCGTCATCCTATCCACGATAATAGCTGTTATTATTAAATACGCTGCTCCCAGTCTACCCATTCCCGCTACATCCGTTAATGGGTTAATTGGTATCCTGGCTCCAACGGTGATTTTAGCGATCGCATTAGTAGTTCGAGCCTCCTAGTCAAAGCCTAGGCAATTCCCGGCAACCCCAGGAAAATGCCAACTAGGATGCAGGCCAATGATTAGTTTCCTACGTTGTTTTAGTCATGATACCTGGGAGTGACCTCCAGCTCCCAGCTCTATCGTCAACTATTAAGTTGAAGGCAAAATGTGTGGTTGACACGACAAGTTATTACAACATGGCCGAGGAACACTTTACCAAATTGAGATGCACTAATCATGCAAAATTATGTATTTGTCATTGACGCAAACAAACAACCATTAAACCCCATTCACCCAAGGAAAGCTCGCCGACTGTTAGATAAAGGCAAAGCTGCGGTTTTCAGAATGTATCCATTTACGATTATCATTAAGACTGCAATCCCAAATCCGACTATCTCGCCTTGTCAAATCAAGATAGATCCGGGCAGTAAAACTACTGGGTTTGCCATAGTTAAAAACGACCAAGTCATCTGGGGTATGGAGCTAGAACACAGAGGAGGATTAATTAAGAAAAAACTAGAATCTAGAAGGGCTGTAAGGCGTGGGAGACGTAACCGCAACACCCGGTACAGAAAACCTAGATTCCTTAACCGTAGACGCCCACAGGGATGGCTGCCCCCTAGCCTAGAGCACAGAATTCTGACTACCCAGACTTGGGTAAAACGATTGATCAAATTCTGCCCGGTCAATGAGATTTGGGTTGAAAGAGTTAAGTTTGATACCCAAAAAATGCAGAATCCTGAAATTAGTGGCGTTGAGTATCAGCAGGGGGAACTAGCTGGCTATGAAGTTAGAGAGTATTTACTTGAGAAATGGGGAAGGGAATGCACTTATTGCGGCCAGCCTAATACCCCCCTACAAATTGAGCACATTCACCCCAGATCGAAAGGGGGAAGTAACCGAGTAAGTAATCTCTGTTTGGCCTGCGAAAAGTGCAATATAAGAAAGGGGGACAAGTCTATAGAGGACTTCCTAAAAAAGAAGCCGGATTTACTCAAAAAGATTAAATCATTAGCTAAACAACCACTAAAAGATGCAGCAATAGTTAACGCAACCCGCAACAAGTTAGTAAAGGTTCTCCGAACTTTAAAACCTGTCGTTACTGGGACAGGAGCGCAAACTAAGTACAATCGTACGAAGCTAAGACTACCTAAGCAACACTGGATTGATGCTGCTTGTGTTGGAGGTATTGAGACCTTAGTGTTAAGAACCTCTCAGCCGTTGCTAGTAACATGTATTGGACAGGGTGGCAGGCAAAAGGCTGCTCTCAATAAATATGGCTACCCCACTAGGCACAACCCGTTAAAACCAATTAAAGGCTGGACTACTGGGGATTTAGCTAAGCACCAAAAACTAGGGATAGGCAAAGTAACCCCTAGAAGTAAAGGAAGTTTTGGATTTACTCCATTGGGGACAAAAGGCTACAAAAGCTGTAAACCTCAAGACATATCAGCAATACATCGGAAAGATGGATACATTTACAGCTTTTGCCAGTAATTACCAAGTTTTGCCGGGGATTAAGCTTCCTAGACTTTCCTGACAAACTAGTGGTAAGCCCTAACTAGCTTTCGCGGTCGGCGATCATAGGTTTCCCAAAAAGTTAAGACAGACCTTGGCTCAATCCTGATGGTGAAGACGATTCAAGTAACAGAACTTACCTTGCATGATGTGAAGGTCAAATTTGACCTCACCCCAGCAGAGGATGAGCAATTTTTCCGAGAGTGGCAGGACGAGTTACCAGAACTTACCGACACTGAACGCCAGTCCTTAGAGCAGGTTAAGGCTCACATGCTATACCTGGAACAGTATCCGATGCTGGAAGACATTGTCAAAATGGTAGTGCTGTCTCCCTTGTTAGGACTAGCGGGTTTTTATGGTTCTCCCTTTCACCTCAAGACAGAGGCTGCAATAGAAATTGCCGCTGTTGAGGAGCACGAAATCCTGCGAGGGCGTATTGATGTGCTGGTGCTACAAGACCAGTTTTGGGTATTAGTGATTGAGTCAAAACAAGCTGGATTCTCTCTCAAGTCAGCAATTCCTCAGGCATTGACCTACATGATGGCTAATCCTAATCAGTTGCGCCCTAGTTTTGGATTGGTCACTAATGGCACTAATTTCCGGTTTTTGAAACTAACAAAATCCGGCATACCGATGTATGCTCTTTCCGATGAGTTTACCCTCTATCGTGGCAATGACTGGTATTACGTGCTTAGGATCCTCAAGCGAATTGCTGAATTGGTAGTCAATTGAGTTTTCGTGGGCTTTTCCCTGGTAAGCATTCAGCCGTCAGCTGTCAGCCGTCAGCTGTCAGCCTTTAGCTGATAGCTGATAGCTGATAGCTGATAGCTTACATTTCCTGTTCCCTACTTATACTTAAAGTCTAACAATTGTTAGCGCTTCAGTTTCCGCTTAAGTGCTGATGCTACACTGATCACACCGATAACAGCTAATTGACTAAAAACTGAACTCCGTTCCGGGACTGTAACTGATGCTGGAGTCAGTCGTGCTATCCACCCTTCTGTGTTGCCATCTGGATTGATGCCAAACCCAATCACCGTGGAGTTGTCATCGGAAATGTCTTGGGCTACCAAATTAGTCCAGCCGGTCAAATCCAATCCTAAGTCATTGGTCAATAGATCCAGCAGGGGGCGCATACCATTGACCCGATCCCAGATAAATGGTTCTTGACCCCGGAATCCCTCACTTTGTCCGACGACAATCGAACCATCTCCTGACACGCCGAAGGCTCTACTAAAGAACGCTCCCCCTGGCAAATCCGAGAGTCCTACAATACCGGTTTCCTCAGTCCACACAAAGGCTTCTGTACCGCTAAAGTTACCAATTTGACCACTACCCCTGGAGTTAGCACTAGCGCTTCTGCCCACAATCACTGAGCCATCAGCGGATACATCTGCTGCTCTACTGAAAAATGCTCCTCCTGGTAAGTCTCCTAATCCGACTACTCCGGTTTCTGCTGTCCAGCGAAATCCTTCTATGCCTGAGTCACTAATGCCACCACCTACAATGACCGAGCCATCTGCTGATGCTCTGACAGCTTGACTACTAAACCCGCCTTCTGGTAAGTCTCCTAATCCCACTAGTCCGGTTTCCGCTGTCCAGCGAAATGCTTCCGTGCCTGACGGACCATTGCTGTTTCCAACTATCACAGAGCCATCGCTGGATATACCGGATGCAAAACTGCTAAAGCCGCCTCCTGGTAAGTCTCCCAATCCTACAATGCCAGTTTCTGCTGTCCAGCGGAATGCTTCAGTTGGTGGTATTACTGTAGATGACGAACTAGCAGCGCTAAAGCTAGCACCGACAACAATAGAACCATCTCCAGATACATCAAAGGCGGCACTGACAAAAGGACCACCGGGAAGGTCTCCGAGTCCAACGATGCCCGTTTCTTTTGTCCAACGGAACGCTTCTCCTTCTAAACCATTACCACTAAAACTGGCTCCTACTACAACTGAGCCATCTGCTGATACGGCAGAACTATCACTGCTAAAGATACTTCCAGGTAAATCTCCTAAGCCTTGGAAAAAGACAGTAGCAGTTGCTGGAGTTTGGCTGTTTAGTACCCACAAGGGGATGCCAACTGTGAAGTAAATTAGTGTTGGAAAAATTGTCTTAGTCATGGTTAATGTCTTTCTAGGTTAATAGGTATATAGCAATTCTTAAATAGGGAATAGGGAACAGGGAGTAGGGAGTAGGGAGTAGGCAAGAGGCAAGAGGCAAGAGGCAAGAGGCAAGAGGGAAAAAATCCTGTAGATGCTTACTATCTATGAGAAATTCTATAGGTAAGTATTCAGCTATCAGCTATCAGCTAATGCGCTACCCAAATTGCTGACGGCTGACAGCTGTTCCCGTAGCGTGGCCTACGGCCAACGGCTGATAGCTGACGGTTAGTTCACTGACTAAACCAAGTTAAACAAACTGGTAAATTATCGAATAATTTATCTCAAATAAATTATAAAACTCATCCTATTATTAACGATTTAATTTCAGCTATCTGGCCAGATTGGCGATAAATTAAAACCTTTAGCAAATCTGGCTGATAATTGGTAAATTATTCGATAATACTTGTAAATCATAAGAGAATTTTCATTCTTTTTAAGAAACCAATAATTAAATTAAATTACCAGAAACTAAAAAATGAATTAGGATAGTATTGTCAAAAATGCACAACCGATTTTTTTAGTTAATTTCAGGAGGTTTTAAGCATGAGTGTTGATTCGAGGAAATTAGTCAGTGATGCCATAAGTATTTTCGATAATAGCGAATTGCCTTTTGAGACAACATTCAACCAAGACATAGATATAAATAACCTTTACCTTGATCGTCCAGAAGATGATTATCGTGATGGGAGGTTCTTCAATGTTGCGACTAAACAACAATCGATCTTAATAACAATCGAAACCATCGAACCTCAATCAGGCTCGCCTAGTCTTCCCAATCAAGTCGGCTTGCCTAATCCTCCCCGGGGTTGCTACTAACTATTGGTAGAATTTTGCCCCCTAACTCCCCAACTTTGGGGAGAACGAAACTCCCAAAGTCCCTCAAAATTGCGGTATACTGGGGGCAGTAGCAAAATGATACCAATAAATTTAGCAAAACCTATAATCTAGAACCTTAAACATAATCATCCTACTAATCAAAAGTAGTTTTGTATATTGGGATAATTTGTCATAGTCATTTAAACTCAAATTAACTGAATTAACAGGTATTTTAACTTACCTGATGATAGTTTTAAAAAAAAGAAGCGATTGGCCGTTGGCCACGCTACGCGAACGCTAACTGAAATAAGCAGAAAAATCTAAATAAGATAACACTGGTTTAAATTTTTATATTTCCTATCTTATTAGGTCAAGTAATTTTGTAACAATCACCGAATCTAGTGGTTTAAATGGCCTAATTAAAATGGTTAAGGGCGCACGGTTTACGCCCTTAAAATTGATTGGTGTGAGAAGCACTATAGCTACTATAGTAATTACTAAAATTTAGATATCTAGCCAGATTGGCTAGAAGTTAAAACCTTTCGCCAATCTGGCTGATAATTGGTTAATTTTTCCATAATACTTGAGGGGCAACCAAATTTTTTAATTAATTTCAGGAGGTTTTAACCATGGAGATTACGGATCTTAATGTGAGTGATATGCCAGTTGAGCCAAGTAAAATAGAACTCACTTTACCCACAAACATCAATGGCCCCAATCCTTTTGTTTTTACAGGCTGCAAAGGAATGATGTTGGAGGATTTTGAGAGTCTTCCTGTTATCAGAGTTATAGAATCTTCACCAATAGCAGTAACTACTGGCTTATAAAAGGAGATATTCCTGACATCCTTAGTTGAGGATAACTTCGATAATTCCTCAAAATTTATAGGTTTTATGGTAAGGGTATTAGGGATTAGGGTAACTTAAGCATTCAGCCGTCAGCGGTCAGCCATCAGCCAAAAGGCAACGGCTGATAGCTGATAGCTGATACGCGACACGCTGATAGCTGATAGCTGATACGCGACACGCTGATAGCTGATACGCGACACGCTGATAGCTGATACGCGACACGCTGATAGCTGATAGCTGATAATTATGGCGCTATACAAAAAAAGCCTGCACTCAGCAGGCTACCAATGTTTTCAGAAAGATTTAGTTGATCTAACCCCGGTCAGATCCAAACCATAAATCAACCAATGACAATGTACTCACTATTCACAGCAGCAGTTAGTGTGCCCTGATCCAGCAAAGCCTGATAAACCATCGCAGCTACCTCACCACGAGTGGCCTCACGCACGGGATTGAGTTTCCTCTGGTCAGGGGAATTGACCACAATCAGTTTTTTAGTAGCGGTTATTACTTGATCTGTGGCATAGCTGGGAATATCTCCTTTGTCATCATAGAGATCCAAAGCATTGGGATCTGATTCGTTTAAACCTAAGCCATTCACCAAGGAAACAATCACATCCGCTCGCTTGACATTATCGGCTTGTCCGAAGTTGCCATTATTGTAACCAGACAGGAATCCACCGCGATAGGCTTTTTGAATTGCATCCTTAGCCCAAGACCCATCACCGACATCTTTGAATTCCTTAGCATCCCTTATTGCTGGAGGGTTGAACGCTTTGCTAATCAAGGCCGCATATTGAGCACGGTTGATTTTATCATCAGGTTTAAAGTTAGTGTTGTCAACACCTGAAATCATACCTTCTGCCAACAATCCCTGAATAAACTCTTTCGCCCAGTGGTCTTGAATGTCTGCGAATGTGGGTATCCCGTCGCCGTCAAATTTAACAATATATTGATTATTAATAGCGCTGACTGTTCCAGCATCCACCAAGGCTTGATAAACCATCGCAGCTACTTCAGCACGGGTAGCATTGCGAGTGGGGTTGAGTTGCCTGAGATTGCTGTGATTTACGATAATTTCTTTTTTGGTTGCGGTTTTGACAGCCTCAATGGCGTAGGTAGGAATGGACCCGCTGTCATCGTAGGCTTGTAAGGCATTGGGACTAGCAGCCGTTAAGTCTAACCCATTCACCAGTGAAACAATTATTTGGGCACGCTGGACTTTGTCTGTGGGTTTGAATGTCCCCCCAGGGTAGCCAGAGAGGAATCCACCACGATAGGCTTGTTTAATCTTTTCGTAAGCCCAATAAGTGGAAGGAACATCACTGAAATCCTTGGCATCCCTTTCAGCTGAAGGATTGAAAGCGTTGACCAACAAGGCCGCATATTCAGCACGGGTCATGGTTTGGTTTGGCTTAAAGCTGCCATCAGTAAAGCCACTAATGTACCCTTTACTGTACAATCCCTCGATGAAATCCTCTGCCCAATGACCAGCAATATCAGTTAACTTTTTAGTTGAATCAGGTGGGTCAACAGGATCAGGTGGGTCAACAGGATCAGGTGGGTCAACAGGATCAGGTGGGTCAACAGGATCAGGTGGGTCAACAGGATCAGGTGGGTCAACAGGATCAGGCACTTCAGCGATCGCATCCTGAATTGAAACCGGACCACTGGCTTTTGAGGCAACTAAAAAATTGCCCACTGATTTCAGCTCAACCGTGGTGAAATTTTTTAAATCAAACTCACCGTTGTTAACCAGTATGTTTTCCCCTGGCTCTGCTGTGGTTCCCAAATCGGGAAAACCATTGCCAGCAACTGACAGACCAAATCTTTCGTTGTTTTCAATCCGATTCTTACGCAGTATCGGTCGAGCGTCCCCAGAAACCACTATCCCAAAGATGTTTTCAGAGGTTTGGTTCTCGACCAGCCTGGGCGCTGCATTATTATCAACAGCAATGCCATTACCCATTTTTTTACAGGTATTCCCTTGGATGTTCCCTTTGGCATCCCTGGTAATCGATATCCCTTGACCCTCGATATCACTACCAATGAAATCATTATTTTTAATTTCTGGTGCCGCCTCACCTGTGACATTAACCCCTTCACGATTGCACTCTTTGAAGGTACAATTAGCTACTACAGGGCTACCAGACTCAATCCAGGCACCAGTGCCTCGGGCAACCCGATTAGTGATAGTGACTCCCCTGAGTTCGGTATCCTTAGCTAGGATAAGGGTCACGTTTTGACCACCACCGAAACGAGTGTTGAACAACCCGTTGCCTTCAATTAAGATGTCCTTGCCTTTGTTTGCTTCATCGCCTATAATTTTTACACCGGAGGGAGCTTTCAGCGGAAAGGTTTCACCACTAGTGGTACTATAAGTACCAGGTTTTAGTTGAATCTCGTCACCTGATCCAGCTGAATCGAATGCTTTGGTAATAGTTTTAAAGGGCGCAGATTCGCTACCATCAGCGCTATCACTTCCAGTAGCTGGATTGACGTATAGAGTTGCCATAATTTAGGATTACCCAAAACGCTTAAGAACACAGCAAAACGGAGGTGTCACCCATCATAGGGTTCACCACTTGCTAATTTCCTGAGCAGGAGGCTAACTTTCTTTAGAAATACTCTTAAGAATTGTTACCTAGATAGTGTGCCTGCTTTTATTGCTTATATCTCACAGTTTAAGCTCGATTTTCAGTAAATGTCCATTGAGACTTAAGCAGATTTACTCTGGATTTCTTGTTCTGGCAAGGTGAGAATCTCTACACCGTCAGCGGTGACAACTATAGTGTGTTCAAATTGGGCAGAAAGTTTGCGATCGCTTGTTACAGCTGTCCACTTATCAGCTAATATCTCCACTTCGTGGGTACCTTCGTTAATCATGGGCTCGATAGTGAAAACCATCCCAGCCCGGAGGCGCTTTCCTTTCCCTCGGGTGCCATAGTGAGGAATTTGGGGAGCTGTATGGAAAATTTTGCTAATCCCGTGTCCAACAAAGTCTCGCACTACCGAAAAACCGTTGGACTCGGCATACTCTTGGATAGCAGCACCAATATCACCAATCCTTGCTCCTGGTTTGACCTCAGCAATGCCCCGCATCATACATTCTTCAGTAACTTCCACCAGCTTTTTTGCTAGGGGTGAGGGGGTACCAACAAAAAAGGTTCTAGAGGTATCCCCGTGATATCCATCCACCTTTGGTGTTACGTCAATATTAATGATGTCCCCATCTTTAAGGATTTGCTTACCGTTAGGGATACCGTGACAGACAACTTCATTGATACTGGTACAGATAGATTTAGGAAAGCCCTGGTAGCCTAAGGGAGCACTGATTGCCCCATGCTCTTTTGTCCAGCGCTCAGCTTCATCATTAATCTCTAGGGTGCTTACCCCTGGCTTAACCATGGGTTCTAAATGGTTTAACAGTGCAGTGGCTAAGCGTCCAGCAAGACGCATTTTAGCTATTTCTCTACTGGATAAGAGCACAATTCTTTCAGCTGCCATGAGTTTTTATTCCGTCAATTACCCCAAAACCTGGGAAAAATTATACTATTTGTTGTTTTTTTAATTGTACAATAATATGATCTCTGATTAACGCTGGTCTGTGTGAGACCAATAGGTGAGGTATATTGTGGATTTTAGGGAATCGGGAATCGGGAATCGGGAATCGGGAATCGGAACCCACCCCTAACCCCTCCCAGGAGGGGAACGGGAATCGGGAATCGGGAATCGGGAATCGGAACCCACCCCTAACCCCTCCCAGGAGGGGAACGGGAATCGGGAATCGGGAATCGGGAATCGGGAACTCGGATCAGGGAAAAATCCTGTGTACCTCGTCTTTTGCTTGCTATCCAAAGCCTTAATTTTTCAATAGAATAGGTCAGTTGATAGGAGCAAGTAGGAGTTGATTGTGGAGATCAAAGCTGCAGTAGCTTTTGAAGCAGGCAAACCGTTATCCATTGAAACGGTTCAGGTAGCCGAACCTAAGGCGGGTGAGGTGATGGTGGAAATTAAAGCAACCGGAGTATGCCATACTGATGCCTATACCCTGTCTGGCGCAGATCCAGAAGGACTATTCCCAGCCATTCTAGGACATGAGGGAGCAGGTGTAGTGGTTGAGGTCGGTGAAGGGGTGACTAGCGTCCAGGTAGGAGACCATGTGATTCCCCTATATATCCCTGAGTGCCGTCAGTGTGAATACTGCTTAAGTGGTAAAACCAATCTCTGTCAGGCGATTCGGAATACCCAAGGACGTGGTTTGATGCCCGATGGTAGCAGTCGCTTCTCTGTTGATGGCAAAATGCTCCATCATTACATGGGGACATCCACCTTTGCTAACTATACCGTACTGCCAGAAATCGCAGTAGCAAAAATTCGGAAAGATGCTCCGTTTGATAAAGTTTGTTACATCGGTTGCGGAGTTACAACCGGTATTGGTGCTGTGATCAATACCGCTAAAGTTCAACCAGGTTCGAGAGTCGTGGTATTTGGACTCGGGGGAATTGGTTTGAATGTGCTCCAAGGCGCAAGAATGGTGGGTGCTAGCCAAATTGTAGGTGTTGATATTAATCCCAACAAACAAGAACTTGCTGAAAAATTCGGGATGACGGATTTTGTCAATCCTAATGAAATAGAAGGAGATTTAGTCCCTTACATTATTGATTTAACCAAAGGGGGCGCTGATTATAGTTTCGAGTGTATTGGTAATGTTAAGGTGATGCGCCAAGCCCTAGAATGTTGCCACAAAGGTTGGGGTGAATCTATTATTATTGGTGTTGCAGGTGCTGGAGAAGAAATCAATACTCGACCTTTTCAACTGGTGACTGGACGGGTCTGGCGAGGTACAGCTTTTGGGGGAGCTAGAGGACGCACGGATGTTCCTAAAATCGTAGATTGGTATATGGAAGGTAAGATTAATATTGATGATATGATTACCCATGTCATGCCCTTAGAAAAAATTAATGATGCCTTCGATTTGATGCATCAGGGTGAGTCGATTCGTAGTGTGGTGACGTTTGGATAGTTAAAGGTTCATTCAGAGGTTGAAGGTTAGTGGGTTGAAGGTTAGTGGGTTGAAGGTTAGTGGGTTGAAGGTTAGTTGGTTGAAGGTTAGTTGGTTATTTAGTTGAAGGTTGAAGGTTAGTTGGTTGAAGGTTAGTTCATAGCTCACCATTCAGCGGTCAGCGGTCAGTGGTCAGGGGTCAGCCGTTGGCCTTCTTGGGCTGAAAGCTGTTCGCCTAGCGTGCGCGTAGCGCATAAGCTGATAAGTGATAGCTAATAAATAATAGCTGATGGCTGATAGCTGATAGCTGATAGCACCTGGAAACATTTCTAGTTCACAACAGGTCTAGATTATATCTATGGCTATTGCTGTTTAGGAGATGAAGAGGCTATCTTATATTCCCTTATTTAGTGCGATCGCATTTTTACCCACCGTCATCACTGCTCAAGTAAGTTATGCTCAACCAAGTTATGCTCAAACTAGTTATCCTCAAGATAGAACGTTTTTCTGCAGCAGCAGTGATGGCGTACCTGCAACCATTGCCAAAACCTCCCGGGGAGAGGTACCGATGGTTTTGTGGAATTCCTCAGACTTAGGACAGTCGGATTCTACTCCCCAGGAGTTGTGTGAAGAAGTATCTGACAAATTCCAGACTTACTACAACAGGGGTGAATTGAATTACATCACCACAGGCAATATGAATCAACAAACAGTCGCCTGTCTCGCAGAGGGTGATCAGGATCCTTGCCAAGTTAGATTATTTCCGATTAACTCTGAGAAACCAAGAGTGGGCTTGCAACGGATTTTTCGGATCCGCGTCCCCTCTTCTGGTCCGATTAATGAAACAGGTACCCCCATCTACGTCGATCTGGAAAAGTATTTGAATGGAGAGTATTCTAGGTAGCGAGAGGGAAAGATGAACTTTGCCCAGGGACTATCGGCAGCGTTGATTAGTGTAGCCACCATTTTGGGAGTGCAGTCTCCAGTGGTGGTGGCTGAATTAAATCAGGAAGCGATCGCATCGATAGCGCAACAGGTCACTGTATTGATTGATGGTCAAAATCCTGGCTCAGGGGTGATTATTGGCAAAGAAGGCAATACTTACTCTGTGCTCACGGCCAAGCATGTGGTTCCCAGAGAAGATGAATATAATATTATCGGCCCTGATAACCAACAGTATGGGGTGGATTACAGCAATGTTAAACAACTCCCCGATGTCGATCTAGCAATTGTTGAATTTACCAGCAACCAAAACTACAACGTTGCTGAGTTTGGTAATTCTGACCAACTCCAATTGGGCAAGAGTATTTATATCGGAGGCTGGTCTCATCCTGAACCACCGATCACAGACAATATCTTTAGATTTGTTGATGGGACTATTGCGGCGTTGCCCGAAAAACCATTACCGGCAGGCTATCAGTTAATTTATACCAATATTACCCGCAGCGGTATGAGTGGTGGTCCGGTTTTGAACCAAAAAGGTAATATTATTGGCATTCATGGACAAGCGGAGGGACGAGAAGTTTATCTGCCAGATTATGAAACAATTCACGACAAGACCGGGTTTAACCTAGGCATTCCCATCAACACCTTTTTAGCTTTAGCCGGAAAAACCAATATTAGTTTACCAGACAATTCTAGTAATAATTCTAGTAATAATTCTAGTAATAATTCTAGTAATAATTCTACTAATAATCCTGTGCCAGGGATTAGTGAGACAGGACGCTCCCAGAAAAAGCATTTCAGAGAGACGCCCTATTTAGTTGAAGCAGTCACTACTCAAAAGATCACTTATGTACGCGGAGCGACCTACTATTTCACCATTAGCTTACCAGAAGGTGCGGGATCACCCTTGCAACAGATTACCCTTGACCAACGGCAGGGGGTAGACTTTCTGGAACGATACCACATTGATGAGACCAGAGCCTTTGAAGGGACCCGAGACAACAGAGGAGAAAAGGTATCTCTGGGTTTAGTAGCTGCGGATCGCGAAGAACGAACCATTACCGTAACCTTTGACCCGCCAATATCCCCGGGAAAAACCGTTACTATTGGTTTGCGTCCGGTATTTACCCCTCGCAGGAGTGGGGTTTATTTATTAAGAGTAAACGTTTTTCCCCCAGGTAAAGATGCTCGTGGTTTATCACTGGGAGTAGCACGATTTCATTTCTATCGTTCGCGATAGATAAGTATTCAGCGGTCAGCTATCAGCGGTCAGCTTATTTTATTCAAAAGCACCGATTGCGCTAGGCGCACGCTGCGCGAACAGTAGCGTAGCCATTCCCTTAGCCTGGCCTTTGGTACCTCAAGTAGCGTGCGCCTAGCCCATTAGCTGATAGCAGCGATTGCGCTAGGCGCACGCTGCGCGAACAGTAGGGTGCGCCTAGCCCATTAGCTGATAGCTGATAGCTGAATGCTGAATGCTGACGTGAAGCGCAAAGCTTAACCCATCAGACTTCCCCTGTTTATTAGCGATCGCTTAAAAACTTCCTTCTCCAACCTCCAAGCTTCAATGTCTAATATCATGTCCGGTTGAATACTTACACTCTACCCAAATCGAAGGCACAGGGCAGAAGGCAGAAGTAAAGAAGTAAGGTTTCAACGGAGAAAGTTTTTTATCAATAATTATCCGCACATGATAAAATTATAAAATTTTTATAGGCAACCTTGACAAATGCCCAAACTTATTATAATATCATAAATAGTTGGATATAGCAATAAGACCAGAACTGACTATAACCAACTCGGAGCTCAGAAGCTCAAGAGGTAGATGGCAGACCCGATGCTTTGCCCGGCTGGGTCTGCCACTGGCTCTTCGTTCGCAGAAGACCACTTACTATCATGACAAATTACAACAAAAAAGATCCACATACACAGCCCTTACCAAGCTGTGCCAACCCCGATCTGGAGCGATACCAGCACGCTATGGGGGATTTTGGCATCACTGAATTGCTTGATCAGTTGCCAAAGTCAACAGCACTGCTAGCCCTGGAGGTAGAAACATGAAAAAACCTCTTCCTCTGACTGAGGCACAGCAAGAACTGATTAAACAGTACAGCTCCTGCCAACTGAGGATGACACCCAGGGCATTCTACGGCAAGTGGCAAGTTACTCAATCAATGATGGCAATGATTTGCTCTCGTTCGGTGGAGACGGTGGCACGGTGGTTTAGCCGAGGCTCTAATTATCTGCGGCCTCAACCATCGGACTTGCGCCATCTGGGTCTGATGGATTTTCTTCTGGAGCATTTTGAGGAGATTCCTGAAGAACTGCGGAATGTCCTGTGTCCCCCAAAGCAGGATCAGTAATGGTATATAGCGATTCTATTTGCCATTAGATACAAAGGGTACCCCCGTTGGTCCCCCTTAAAAAGGGGGACTTTGAGAACGCGCTTAGCTTGGTCTAGGTTTGGTCTAGTTTAATGCGATCGCGTAGCGGCTCTGAAAGAGCATCGCAATTAAAAATGACAATTTTTTGATGTCCCTGTTCCCTATTCCCTGTTCCCTGTTCCCTGTTCCCTACTCCCTATTCCCGACTCCCGACTCCCGACTCCCGAATGACAATCAAGATGGGGCAATATCTGCTCAACAGGAGTACCCCTAAACGGTTGCGCCGTCAGAATAATTGTGCCATCCTTTGCTCTGACCCAGCCTTGGGCTTCGATAATCACTTTTTTTTCCTGGGGAGGTTGAGGGCGTCTCACTGTTCGCGTAGCGTGGCCAAAGGCCTTGGGTTGCTGCTGTAATGCTTGTCTGGTGCTGGCTAACCCAGGACGACTTCTCCAGCTCACTGTTCTGTCGGTATTAATCACTGAATCCTCTGGAGTCGGTGGTAAACCTCCTTTTCCGGTAATGGTAAAGGAACTCCCTCCAGCAATCCGATTATTCTCAAAGCCACAAAGGTCATTGGCCAGGATCGCTTCTGCATCTACCGGGCTTCCTGGCAATTCCGTTAAGCCTGAGGTCGGGTCTACCTCTGGGGTGTTGAGTATTACTTCACCGCTGAAGGATGAGCCAAGGTTGGAGGTGGCGGTGATGTCATTTTCTGGAGTTAGACGGTCTCGAAACTCTAAGCCAAAGATGCCTTCGGCAGTAATAGTAACACTACCTCCTGGGCCTTCTAGGGCATTGGCAGTGATGTCGCTATTTTCCAGACCTACTAAGGTGTCAGTATGAATGTTTATATTGCCGCCAGTGGCGTTCTCGGCATCGGTTGTAATGTTGCTTTGGTTGCGAAGTCGAATGTCACTGGAAAATAGGTTAATGTTGCCTTGCTCTCCTGCTGTTTCTGCTGTGATAATTCCATCGTTGTTAAGGAAGATAGAGTTAGCATTAATCACTAGGTCGCCTGCTCTCCTCCCCTGTCTAAAGCTTCTAGCTGAAACTTCTGCTCCATCTTCAACAAGTAACTCCCTAGTGGTAATGTTCAAATCTCCCGCATTTCCTGTGCCTTGAGTTTCAGTAGACAAGCCGCTGGGAAACTTACCATCAGTTGAGGTACCAATCACTTGAACAGATTCAGTGGCATCTACACTCAAGGTTCCTCCGTCCCCATCACCAAAAGTGCTAGCTAAAACTCTTGCTCCATCTTGAACAAGTAACACTCCAGTGGTAAGGTTTAAATTTCCCGCATTTCCTTTTGACCTTTGACTAGCTGCAACAATCAAGCCGCTAGGAGAATTACCATCGGCTGATCTACCAATTACTTGAACTTCAGAGGCATTCACACTCAAGGTTCCTCCATCTCCATCACCAAAAGTGCCAGCGCTCACTTGTGCTCCATCTTGAATAAGTAACTGCCCGGTTGTAATGTTCAAATCTCCGGCTTTCCCTGTCCGAATAGTTTGAGTAGATAATCTGCTGGGAAACTCAGGACCAATTACTTGAACTTCAGAGGCGTTCACAGTTAAGCTTCCTCCGTTCCCATCACCAAAAGTGCTAGCGCTAACTTGTCCTCCATCTTGAACAAGTAACTTCCCAGTAGTAATACTTAAATTTCCAGCTTTTCCTGTTCCATTTGGATTAACTTGAGTATTCAAGGCGCTAGGCAACTGACCACCAATTACTTGAACTTCAGAGGCATTCACAGTCAAGTTTCCTGCGTTTCCTCCACCACTAGTACTAGTAGCAACTTGTCCTCCATTCTGAAGTAAAAAAAAGTCAGTGTTAATCAGTATTGCTCCCCCATCTCCCGCACCATCAGTGGAAGCAGAGAGGCTGCTAGGAAATCGAGATCGAATCAACCCATCAATAACTTTCACAGACTCAGAAGCATTCACAGTCACGTTTCCCGCCTTTCCCTCTTTAAAAGCACTACTTGATAGGTTTGCTCCATCCCTAAGGGTCAACTGACGAACATCGATGGTTATATCTCCACCGGGTAATGACGTGAATGTGTTTGCTCTAACGACAGAGGTTCCACCCATATCTAACTGTGAACCCCGGATGGAAATTGCTCCGTCGTTGTCTTGGGCAGCCAGGTCATTTTCTTCTTCAACGCTAGTACTGATAAAAGACCTCAGTATTCCGATATCCCGAAAGTTCTCAATACCTTCGTATCCCAAAACCCAACCTTGCCCCTTTGGTGTCAAACTTACCATACCCGGACCAGCAACGCTACCCAGTTCAATCCGACCACCTCGCGCTTCTAGAAAAAATCCTTCTAAGGTAATATCGCTTCCTACAAGAGCTAACGTTTTACCCGGTTGCACTCTTAGCCCTAGTCCTTGAAAGAAACTCTGGACACCACTAATTCCTTGTGCCCTAATACTGCCTGAGTGTTCTCCATATTGCAAACCAAGAGGCCCCTTAATCGTTAACAGAGGTGGAGCATCTGGGTTGGTGGCGCTGAATTGAAAACCATTGTCAAACAACACACTATCAGCAGTACTCCCAAAAAATGAGCCTCCCAGCTCTAGTCTGCTATTGGGACCGAAGAAAATACCGTTTGGATTGATCACAAACAAGTTAGCATTACCCAACACTCCCAGAGTCCCCAAAATATTGGAAACATTTGCTCCAGTTACTCGACTCAGGATGTTGGCAACTCCAGCAGGTAAGCCAAAATAAACTCGCCCGAACTCAGCCACATTAAAATCCGAAAAGCTGTGGAAGAGATTACTGTCTCTAATCGCCCCACCTTCTATCAAATCCGCTAGGTCTCCGTTAACATTGACATTGGGCGTTACTACAGAGCTTTCATTCCCCAAGGTATTATCTGGGGTGATTTGACCTAATGCAGTAGTTGCACCCAGTAGAGAACACAGAACAAAGGGACTTGCTGCCACAAGTCGGTCAATTCTAGGTTTCATGTTAATCAATAGAGCTCCCAATCTCTCGGATTATTTCATAAAATACCCTTTGATTATGTTAAGTTTTATTAGGTTAAGTAGGGTGGGCAAAAACCATTTAGTGACGAATCAAAACCACCAAACTCTTTTTGCCCACCCTATAGCAAAGGGAAAAGGGAAAAGGGAACAGGGAACAGGGAGTAGAGAGTAGGGAAAAGGGAACAGGGAACAAAAATTCTCACAAGTCCTACACGGATTGCTATACAAGCTGATCCCTGAATGCTTAGTCGAGTAGGGTGGGCAAAGTCATCATTTCGTGACGAATCAAAAGAACCAAACTGTTTTTGCCCACCCTACAAGCTGATCCCTGAATGCTTAGTCGAGTAGGGTGGGCAAAGTCATCATTTCGTGACGAATCAAAACAAGCAAACTGTTTTTGCCCACCCTACAAGCTGAATGCTTAGCTCACCTTAAAATCAGAAATCGTCTCAATCCACACCCTAGCCCCACAATGTAATGGATTATCCGGGCGATACATCACCCGACAGGGGCCATTGACTTCCACCGTATGACCATAAATATTGTTAGAACCCCGCTTTACCGTAATCACAGGATTGCGCTCCCCGGTCTTGAGATTGTTGCGAATTACCCTCTGATTAACGTGAATCACAGCTTTAGTGTACTCTCTGCGCTTTGACCAGTTCCGCTTTGGTCCGCGAGTACCAGGGGTGACCACCGGCATGCCATCAAACAAAGGAATCACCCAAGTTCTACCGACTTTATAAGCCCCTTTAACTCTGCCCTTACTCAAAAGGAAACGGACACGAGTGGCAGAAACACCTAGTAATTCAGCGGCTTGAGCGGTAGAAATCATCATGGCGGATAAACCATTGCTTTAGCGATACTGTTATATTAACACAAGTTATTAGAAGATGCAAGGGGTTAGAAAAACTGTTGCATTACCGCCATCCCTGGGTAGAGGGTGGCAAGTGTGGTAAATGTGGTAAGCGTGGAAAGAGGGGTTGAAAAAACTATTGCATTACCGCCATCTCTAGCCAGAGGGTGGATGGTAAGCATGGAAAGTGTGGTAAATGTGGTAAGCGTGGAAAGAAGGGTTAGAAAAACTATTGCATTACCGCCATCTCTAGCCAGAGGGTGGTAAAAGTGGTAAGGGCTACAAAGGTTGCAAGGGTGGTAAGAAGGGTCAGAAAAACTATTGCACTGACGCACTAATGGGGTGTGGGGTAGCTTTTGCCTATTGCTAGCATGCCTATTGCCTCTTGCCTTCCCCTCCTGGGAGGGGTTAGGGGTGGGTCTAGCATGCCTATTGTCTCTTGCCTCTTGCCTCTTGCCTCTTGCCTTTTGCCTGTTCCCTGTTCCCTACTCCCTACTCCCTACTCCCTACTCCCTACTCCCTACTCCTCACAACCAATTTCCCAGCAAAATAAAAGCCGACCAGTAAAACGGGTGATTAAATTCCTGCGTCTGCAACAGCTTCTGTTGAGCTTGTCCCAGAGCTTCAGCCTTAGTAACCTTGCCTGTGGCTAACCTCTGGTAGAAGCGAGTCATTAGCTCTGCAGTGGCTAGATCGTTTACAGACCAGAGACTGGCAAGGGTACTGCGTGCCCCCCCACGCACGGCTATGCCAGCCAATCCCAACGCCGCTCGGGAGTCTCCTGCCGCTGTCTGACAAGCACTGAGGACGAGTAATTCGATGGGATTTTTTTGCTTTTGATCGGCTGAGATCAGACTATTTAACTCATTGATATTGATTACCTCGTCCCAGGTCAGGAGAAAGGTTTCTTCAGCTACTGAACTAAATTCACCATGAGTGGCGAGATGAACGATTTCGTAACCAGAGGTATTAACTTCTGTATTGAAGTTGGATTCAGTAAAGGATTCATTGAGTAAAATCAATGAGGGAACTTCGGAGTTGATATTCTCTAATTCCACCTTCACCCCAGGAAGTGCTCCTAAATTGGGACGATGGGGACGAACTTCCGTCACTCCAGCAGTTAGAACCGAAAAGTTTTGTCTGACATTTGCTTGAGAGTCGATTAATTGTAAACTAGGCGCTACTGCAATACTATATTTCTCAATGGAATAGCGTTCCCCATCATAAAGCACGGACATAGGAATATTGCGCAGAGCCCCATCGGGGATAAATACTAGGGTGAGGATGTTACTGTTGGCTAGTTCGGCTTGAATCGGACTGATTAACCAGTCGTGTATTTTTTGTAAGTTTTTCTTTCTCAGAACTCGCCATGGGCTAGTAATATTTCTCTTTACCGAAGCCAGTTGTTCTTCTATTTCTGTTTTGGGTAAGTTAGTGGTGATCTGGCGCAGAGGTTGTCCGGGCAAGGTGACAATTACTTCTAGGCGGTCTGGCAAGATAATAGTATAGAAAATAGCGGCGTTGGGGTCAATTTCGTCGATATTAACTGGTTTGGCATCTAAACAGGCATCCTGAAAAAAGTTGTCTAGTTCTGCTAGTTGTAGGGATTCAATCACATCTCGTGCTTTTTTGAGGTTTTCTTGAGATGCATTCGGTTCCAGGAGTAGTGCTACTAATTCTCGGTAGACTGGTTCAACCCTCTCTCGAAACCCAAACTGAATATCGCTACTAATCGCGACTAGGTCGCTACGGATAGATTGGAGGGTTTTGACTGATTGAGAATAGGCGGCGATCGCGCTTTTTTTATCCTGTTTGAGGTTGAGGATTCTTCCTAGTTGCCATTGCCATTGATAGGCTAAATCCGGAGCCTGGATTTCTTGAGCAATGAGTAAGGCTTTTTCGGTCAAGTCTTGGGATTCATCAAGACGTTGATTGTATTCGTATAAGGTTCCCAAGTTACCAATGGCTTCAGCTTCCGCTCTTTTATCTCCTAAATTCCTAGCTAGCTTAATGGCATCAGCGAGATAAGTAGCCAGGGAGTTGGGAGTTGTGAGTTGTGAGTTTTTAGCTTTTAATAGGGTTTTGCCTAGCTTAATTCTAGCATTGATTGCGGTTTTACTGGGAGATAATTTAGTGAAGGTATAGTCGATAGCTGGCAATAACGCTCTGGCTTCTGACCACTCTTGTGTAGCTATCAATACACTCAGTTGATTTAATTGTCCCTGAATCTTCAGATGGGGTAAGGGAGATTCCTCCACAACCCGTTGATACAAATCCAAAGCGTCTTCTGTTTCCCCTTTTAATCTAGCTGTATCTCCTAAACTGAGCAGATTTTCAGCAATCAAGGTCTGATCTGGTAAGTTTTCCGCTATGGCTAAACTTTGTTGTAAAATTGCTTTAGAGTCTTTGAATTTTCCCACTCGGCGCAGCACATCACCTAGATATTGGAGGGCTGTACTTTTGAGTTGGCTATCGGGTTGGTCTTGGAGATTTTCCTTGATTTGAGTTAAGGTTTTAGTGGCTTGATTATACAACCCTAATATTCGTAAGGCTTGAACTTGGTAAATCTGACTTTCTGTTAATCTATTTAAGTCTCCGATATCTTGGTAGATAGCACTAGTTTGCTGCCAAGTAGATAAGGCTTTTTCGGCCTGACCTAGAGATAAGTATACTTGTCCTTGTACTTCTAGTATTTGGGCTTGTAATTGTTGACGTTCTTTGGTATTGGGAAGTTTTGATAGTCTGCTAAAACTCTGGGATATTGTTTCTAATGCTTGGTCTATGTCTCCCAAATTTTGATAAACTAAAGCTAGATTCACTAAGGAATTAATCTGACCAACAATGTCCCCACTATCGGTGTAGTTACTAATAATTTGCTCCAACAACGGTATCGCCTCTTGATATTGACCTGTTTCATAGAGGTGTTGGGCTTGTTGTTCTGGAGAATCGGGAATCGGGAATCGGGAATCGGGAATCGGGAATCGGGAATCGGGAATCGGGAATCGGGAATCGGGAATCGGGAATCGGGAATCGGGAATCGGGAATCGGGAATTGGCTGTGATCACAACAGAATTTGATAAGGCTTCCCCGGATGGCAGGAAGCACGTTAATGAGATCGCAATTAGAAATGATAGTTTTTTCATAATAATTAATTAAGGGAACAGGGAACAGCGGATCTGGGAATAGGGAATAGGGAATAGGGAATAGTAAGAATAGTTGATTAACTCTTGCCTCTTGCCTCTTGCCTCTTGCCTCTTGCCTCTTGCCTTTCTTTAACAGAGTATGTTCACAACTCAAATAAAAATTCTATATTACTGTTCCCTATTCCCTACTCCCTACTCCCTACTCCCTCTTCCCGAATGACAATCAAGATTAGGCAATATCTGATCAACAGGAGTACCCCTAAACGGATGAGCGGTCAGAATAATCGTACCATCCTTTGCTATTACCCAGCCTTGGGCTTCGATAATCACTTTTTTTTCTTGGGGAGGTTGAGGGATTATCACTGATGCTTGCTGTTGTAATTGTTGTCTGGTGCTGGCTAACCCAGGACGAGTTCTCCACCTCACTGTTGTCGAGGTATTAATCACCGGATCGTCTGCACTAGCTGGTAAACCCCCTTTTCCGGTAATGGTAAAGGAACTGCCGCCAGCAATCCGATTGTTCTCAAAGCCACAAAGGTCATTGGCCAGGATCGCTTCTGCATCTACCAGGCTTGCTGGCAATTCGGTTAAGCCTGATGTGGGGTCTAACTGTGAGATGTTGAGTATGACTTGACCGCTGAAGGATGGGCCAAGCTTGGAGGTGGCGGTGATGTCATTGTCTGGAGTGAGACGGTCTCGAAACTCTAAGCCAAAGATGCCTTGGGCATTAATCTCAACACGACCTCCTGGGCCAAATTCAGCATTGGCGGTGATGTCGCTATTTCCTAGACCGACTAGGGTATCAGTATCAATGGTGATATTGCCCCCAGTGGTATTCTGGGCGTTAGTGGTAATGTTGCTTTCGTTGAGGAGTCGGATGTCACGGGAAGATAGAGTAATATTGCCTTGCGCTCCTGCTGTGTCTGCTGTGATGATTCCTTTGTTGTTCAGGAAGATGGAGTTGGCATTAATCTTTAGGTCCCCTGCTGAACTCCCCTGTTCAAAGCTTCTAGCACTAACAACTGCTCCATCAGAGACAATTAACTGCCCAGTGGTAATACTCAAATTTCCGGCATTTCCTGTTCCTTGAGTTTCAGTAAACAAGCCGGTGACACCCCGACCATCGGCATCAGTCCCAATCACTTGAACCTTTGAGTCAGCATTCACTGTCAAATTTCCGGCGTCCCCTTCACTAAAAGTGTCAGTTGAAACAACTGCTCCATCTTCGACAATTAACTCCCCAGTGGTAATACTCACATCTCCCGCTTTTCCTGTCCCAAAAGTTTGAGCAAACAAGGCGCTGCGAATCTCACCCGAGGGTGAGGTACCAATGAGGTGAACAGTAGAGTCCGCATCCACAGTCAAATTGCCGCCGTCCCCTTCACCAAAAGTGTCAGCTGAAACAACTGCTCCATCAGAGACAATTAACTCCCCAGTGGTAATACTGACATCTCCCCCATTTCCTGTCCCTTCAGTTTCAGCTCTCAAGGCGCTGGGAAACCGACCATCGGCTGAGTTACCAATCAGTTGAACAGTAGAGGAGGCATCCACTGTCAAATTTCCCCCCTCCCCTTCACCAAAAGTTTCAGTTGAAACAAATGCTCCATCAGAGACAATTAACTCCCCAGTGGTAATACTGACATCTCCCCCATTTCCTGCCCCAACAGTTCGAGCAAACAAGTCGCTGGCAAAATTACCATCGGCTGAGTTACCAATCAGTTGAACAGTAGAGGAGGCATCCACAGTCAAATTTCCCCCGTCCCCAAGACCAAAAGTGTCAGCTGAAACCAATGCTCCATCTTCGACAATTAACTCCCCAGTGGTAATACTGATATCTCCCCCATTTCCTGTCTCAAAAGTTCGAGCCAACAAGGCGCTGCGAAACTGACCATCGGCATCAGTACCAATCAGTTGAACAGTAGAGGAGGCATCCACAGTCAAATTTCCCCCCTCCCCTTCACCAAAAGTGTCAGTTGAAACAAATGCTCCATCAGAGACAATTAACTGCCCAGTGGTAATACTGATATCTCCCCCATGTCCTGTCTCAACAGTTTGAGCTCTCAAGGCGCTGAGAAACCGACCATCGGCATCAGTACCAATCACTTGAACAGTAGAGGAGGCATTCACTGTCAAATTTCCCCCGTCCCCTTCACCCTCTGTGTCAGTGAAAACAAATGCTCCATCTTTGACAATTAACTGCCCAGTGGTAATACTGATATCTCCCCCATGTCCTGTCCCAAAAGTTCCAGCAAACAAGTCGCTGGCAAAATTACCATCGGCTGAGTTACCAATCAGTTGAACAGTAGAGGAGGCATCCACAGTCAAATTTCCCCCGTCCCCTTCACTAAAAGTGTCAGTTGAAACAAATGCTCCATCTTCGACAATTAACTGCCCAGTGGTAATACTGATATCTCCCCCATTTCCTGTCCCAAAAGTTTCAGCAAACAAGGCGCTGCGAAACCGACCATCGGGTGAGGTCCCAATCAATTGAACCCTAGAGGAGGCATCCACTGTCAAATTTCCGGCGTCCCCTTCACCAAAAGTGCTAGTTGAAACAAATGCTCCATCAGAGACAATTAACTCCCCAGTGGTAATACTGATATCTCCCCCATTTCCTGTCCCAACAGTTTCAGCAAACAAGTCGCTGGCAAAATTACCATCGGCTGAGTTACCAATCAGTTGAACAGAGGAGGCATCCACTGTCAAATTTCCGGCGTCCCCTTCACCGTCTGTGTCAGTTGAAACAACTGCTCCATCTTCGAGAATTAACTGCCCAGTGGTAATACTGATATCTCCTCCATTTCCTGTCCCAACAGTTTGAGCCAACAAGGCGCTGCGAAACTGACCATCGGCATCAGTACCAATCACTTGAACAGTAGAAGAGGCATCCACTGTCAAATTTCCCCCGTCCCCTTCACCAAAAGTGCCAGCTGAAACAACTGCTCCATCAGAGACAATTAACTCTCTAGTGGTAATACTCAACTCCCCCGCATTTCCAATTGATCCTGGATTAGTTTGAGCAAACAAGCCGCTGCCAAACTGACCATCGGCTGAGGTCCCAATGATTTGAACCTTTGAGTCAGCATTCACTGTCAAATTTCCCCCGTCCCCTTCACTAAAAGTGTCAGCTGAAACAAATGCTCCATCTTCGACAATTAACTCCCCAGTGGTAATATTCAAATTTCCGGCGTCCCTTTCACCAAAAGTGCTAGTTGAAACTTCTGCTCCATCAGAGACGATTAACTCATCAGTGGTAATACTCAAATCTCCCGCATTTCCTGTCCCAAAAGTTTGAGTCAACAAGGCGCTGCGAAACCCATCATCAGCTGAGGTACCAATCACTTGAACCTTTTCGGAGGCATCCACTGTCAAATTTCCGGCGTCCCCTTCACCAAAAGTGCTAGTTGAAACAACTGCTCCATCAGAGATAATTAACTGCCCAGTGGTAATACTCAAATCTCCCGCATTTCCTGTCCCTTCAGTTTCAGTAGTCAAGCTGCTGACAAACTCACCCGAGGCATCAGTACCAATTACTTGAACAGTAGAGGAGGCATTCACAGTCAAATTTCCCCCGTCCCCTTCACCCAAAGTGCTAGCTGAAACGGCTGCTCCATCAGAGACTATTAACTCCCCAGCGGTAATAGTCAAATCTCCACCCTGTCCTGAACCAAATACATCCGTAGTTATCCTAGAACCAGCCTCAAGACTTAGCTGAGAAGCCTCAACAACTATCCCACCTCCATTCTGACTTCCTTCGGTATCCGCAAACACAAAAGAGCGATCGCGTAAACTCACATTAGCCCCCTGCACCTGGATACTGCCACCACCTTCTCCACTGGTGTCAACAACAGCACCGTCGGACAAACTAATATCCTGAAACTCTTGAACTGGTGAATAATCCAATACAAAACTAGTATCCGTTGGAGTCAGTTTCACCACACCATTAGAACCAACACTCCCCAGCTCAATCCGTCCATCGGTTGCTGTTAACTGACCACCAGGAATATTAATGTCACCACCAATTAGCCCCAATGTTTTCACATTTGGTACCTGAAACAGACTAGACTGATTAGTAATACTCCCTGGATTGGATCCATATTGCAACCCAGAGGGAATCTTAATCGTCAACAACGGTTTATCATTGGGATTTTTTGCACTGAAGACTGTGCCATCTTCAAACAACACACTATCAGCAGTACTCCCAAAAAATGAACCTCCTAGATCTAGTCGGCTATTGGGACCGAAGAAAATACCGTTTGGATTGATCACAAACAAGTTAGCATTACCCAATACTCCTAGAGTCCCCAAAATATTGGAAACATTTGCTCCAGTTACTCGACTCAGGATGTTGGCAACTCCAGCAGGTAAGCCAAAATAAACCCGCCCAAACTCGCCCACATTAAAATCTGAGAAGCTGTGGAATAGATTACTGTCTCTAATCGCTCCACCTTCTATCAAATCTGCCAGGGCACCGTTAACATTGACATTGGGCGTTACTACAGAGCTTTCATTCCCCAGGGTATTATCTGGGGTGATTTGACCTAATGCAGTAGTTGCACCCAGTAGAGAACAAAGAACAAAGGGACTTGCTTGCACAAGTCGGTAAATCCGAGGTTTCATGTTAATCAGTAGAGCTCCCAATTCCTCGGATTATTTTATAACATACCCTTTGATTATGTTAAGTTTGATTAACTCAAGTAGGGTGGGCAAAAACCATTTGGTGACGAATCAAAACAAGCAAACTGTTTTTGCCCACCCTACAAGCAGCTATTCCCTATTCCCTATTCCCGACTCCCGACTCCCGACTCCCGACTCCCGACTCCCTACTCCCTACTCCCGACTCCCTGCTCCCGAATGACAATCAAGATTAGGCAATATCTGATCCACAGGAGTACCCCTAAACGGATGAGCGGTCAGAATAATCGTGCCATCCTTTGCTATTACCCAGCCTTGGGCTTCGATAATCACTTTTTTTTCTTGGGGAGGTTGAGGGGTGATCACTGATGCTTGCTGTTGTAATTGTTGTCTGGTGCTGGCTAAGCCAGGACGAGTTCTCCACCTCACTGTTGTCGAGGTATTAATCACCGGATCGTCTGCACTAGCTGGTAAACCCCCTTTTCCGGTAATGGTAAAGGAACTGCCGCCAGCAATCCGATTGTTCTCAAAGCCACAAAGGTCATTGGCCAGGATCGCTTCTGCATCGACCAGGCTTGCTGGCAATTCGGTTAAGCCTGAGGTGGGGTCTACATCTGGGGTGTTGAGTATGACTTGACCACTGAAGGATGGGCCAAGGGTGGAGGTGGCCGTTATGTCATTTTCTGGAGTTAGACGGTCTCGAAACTCTAAACCAAAGATGCCTTGGGCATTAATCTCAACACGACCTCCTGGACCTTCGTCAGCATTGGCGGTGATATCGCTATTTCCCAGACCGAGTAAGATGTCAGTATCAATAAATATATTGCCCCCAGTAGTATTCTGGGCGTCAGTTATAATCAAGCTTTCGTTGAGGAGTCGGATGTCACGAGCTTCCAGGATAATATTGCCTTGCGGTCCTGCTGTTTCTGCTGTGATCCTGCCATCGTTGTTTAGGAAGATGGAGTTGGCATTAATCTCTACGGTGCCTGCTGAACTCCCCTGTTGAATGCTTCTAGCACTAACAACTGCTCGATCAGAGACCATTAACTGCCCAGTGGTAATACTCAAATCTCCCGCATTTCCTGTTCCTTGAGTTTCAGTAAACAAGCCGGTGACACCCCGACCATCGGCATCAGTCCCAATCACTTGAACCTTTGAGTCAGCATTGACTGTCAAATTTCCGGCGTCCCCTTCACTAAAAGTGTCAGTTGAAACAACTGCTCCATCTTCGACAATTAACTGCCCAGTGGTAATACTCACATCTCCCGCTTTTCCTGTCCCAAAAGTTTGAGCAAACAAGGCGCTGCGAATCTCACCCGAGGCTGAGGTACCAATGAGGTGAACAGTAGAGTCGGCATCCACAGTCAAATTGCCGCCGTCCCCTTCACCAAAAGTGTCAGCTGAAACAACTGCTCCATCTTCGACAATTAACTCCCCAGTGGTAATACTGATATCTCCTGCTTTTCCTGTCTCTTCAGTTTCAGCAAACAAGGCGCTGCGAGACTGACCATCGGCTGAGGTCCCAATCACTTGAACAGTAGAGTCGGCATCCACTGTCAAATTTCCCCCGTCCCCAAGACCAAAAGTGCTAGCTGAAACTTCTGCTCCATCAGAGACCATTAACTTGTCAGTGGTAATACTCACATCTCCCGCTTTTCCTGTCCCAAAAGTTTCAGCAAACAAGGCGCTGCGACCACCCGAGGCTGAGGTACCAATCACTTGAACAGTAGAGGCGGCATCCACAGTCAAATTTCCGGCGTCCCCTTCACCAAAAGTGCGAGTTGAAACTTCTGCTCCATCTTTGACTATTAACTCCCCAGTGGTAATACTCACATCTCCCGCTTTTCCTGTCTGATCAGTTTCAGTAGTCAAGGCGCTGGGAGACTGACCATCGGCATCAGTACCAATTACTTGAACAGTAGAGTCGGCATCCACTGTCAAATTTCCCCCGTCCCCAAGACCAAAAGTGCTAGTTGAAACTTCTGCTCCATCTTTGACGATTAACTCCCCAGTGGTAATACTGATATCTCCCCCATGTCCTGTCCCAAAAGTTTCAGCAAACAAGGCGCTGCGACCACCCGAGGCTGAGGTACCAATCACTTGAACAGTAGAGTCGGCATCCACTGTCAAATTTCCGGCGTCCCCTTCACCAAAAGTGCGAGTTGAAATTTCTGCTCCATCTTTGACTATTAACTCCCCAGTGGTAATACTGATATCTCCCCCATGTCCCCCTTCAGTTTCAGCAAACAAGGCGCTGGGCAACTCACCCGAGGCATCAGTACCAATCACTTGAACAGTAGAGTCGGCATCCACTGTCAAATTTCCCCCGTCCCCAAGACCAAAAGTGCTAGCTGAAACTTCTGCTCCATCTTTGACAATTAACTCCCCAGTGGTAATACTGATATCTCCTGCTTTTCCTGTCCCAAAAGTTTCAGTAGTCAAGGCGCTGCGACCACCCGAGGCTGAGGTACCAATCACTTGAACCTTTGAGTCAGCATCCACTGTCAAATTTCCGGCGTCCCCTTCACCAAAAGTGTCAGTTGAAACTTCTGCTCCATCTTTGACTATTAACTCCCCAGTGGTAATACTGACATCTCCCCCCTGTCCTGAACCAAATACATCCGTAGTTATCCTAGAACCAGCCTCAAGACTTAGCTGAGAAGCCTCAACAACTATCCCACCGCCATTCTGACTTCCTTCGGTATCCGCAAACACAAAAGAGCGATCGCGTAAACTCACATTAGCCCCCTGCACCTGGATACTGCCACCGCTTTCGCCACTGGTATTAACAAAAGCACCGTCGGACAAACTAATATCCTGAAACTCTTGAACTGCTGAATAATCCAAAACAAAACTACTATCCGTTGGGGTCAGGTTCACCACGCTATTAGAACCAACACTCCCCAGCTCAATCCGTCCATCAGTTGCTGTTAACTGACCACCAGGAATATTAATGTCACCACCAATCAGCCCCAATGTTTTCACATTTGGTACCTGAAACAGAGTAGACTGATTAGTAATACTCCCTGGATTGGAACCATATTGCAACCCAGATGGTATATTAATAGTTAATAACGGTTTTCCATTCGGATTTAATGCACTGAATACTGTGCCATCGTCAAACAACACACTATCAGCAGTACTCCCAAAAAATGAGCCTCCTAGATCTAGTCGGCTATTGGGACCAAAGAAAATACCGTTTGGATTTATCACAAATAAGTTAGCATTACCCAACACTCCCAGAGTCCCCAAAATATTGGAAACATTTGCTCCAGTTACTCGACTCAGGATGTTGGCAACTCCAGCAGGTAAGCCAAAATAAACCCGCCCAAACTCGCCCACATTAAAATCTGAGAAGCTGTGGAATAGATTACTGTCTCTAATCGCTCCACCTTCTATCAAATCCGCTAGGTTACCGTTAACATTGACATTGGGCGTTACTACAGAGCTTTCATTCCCCAAGGTATTATCTGGGGTGATTTGCCCTAATGCCGTACTTGCAGCTAGTAGAGAATAGAGAACAAAGGGACTTGCTTGCACAAGTCGGTCAATCCGAGGTTTCATGTTAATCAGTAGAGCTCCCAATCTCTCGGATTATTTCATAAAATACCCTTTGATTATGTGAATTTTTATTAAGTCAATAGGGCAGTAGCCAAGGATGGATCTCAATCCATGAAAAAACACTCTTTGGCAATAGAATGCTAAGATCATGTTATAACAATTACCCTTAATAAAAATCTTCCCTATTTCCCTATCTACCCACACTTCTTTTAGTTATAGATTTACAATTATTACATGCACCCCTATCACTATACCAATCCGTGTAGGAATTGTGATAATTTTTGTTCCCTGTTCCCTACTCCCTACTCCCTACTCCCTACTCCCTACTCCCTGTTCCCTGTTCCCTGTTCCCTGTTCCCTTTGGTATATGACTACAACAACTAATCCGACTCACATTAACTCTGGTATTGGCGGTACCAAAAATTTATACAACTGGAATTGGCAAGACAAACACTATCGAGTAGTCTACGAAACTATCGGCGCAGGCAACCCCGTACTGTTACTTCCTGCTTTTAGTACCGTTTCTAGTCGCACAGAAATGAAAGGTATTGCCAATCTACTCGCTACCAACTATCAAGTTACCGTTCTAGATTGGTTGGGATTTGGCGAGTCTCAATGCCCTCCTGTGGATTACAATCCCGTATTATTTCAGCAGTTATTAGCAGATTTTGTTAAATCTGTTTTTAATAATAACTCAATTATCTTAATTGCTGCGGGTCATGCTTCGGGATACGCTTTAAAATTTGCCCAAGATAATCCAGATAGTATTTCTAAACTAATTTTAGTGGCTCCCACTTGGAAAGGACCGTTAAGAGTAATGGGTTTACCGGATGGAGTGAGAAACGGAGTAAAAAACCTAGTGCGATCGCCCTGGTTAGGTCAGACTCTATACTATCTGAACACTACCCCTTCGTTTCTGCGCTTGATGTATAAACGCCACGTTTATGTGGATGAAAGCAAACTAACTCCGGAATTTATGACCCAAAAACATCAAATTACTTCCAAAGATGGCGGGAGATATGCCCCTGCTGCGTTTGTTACTGGCGCAATCGATCCTGTAGTTAATCGCGAGGAATTTTTGCATATTTTAGATTCTGTGCCCATGCCCGTATTAATGATATTAGCGGAAAATGCACCACCTAAATCAAAAGCAGAAATGATAGCAATGGCGGAATTAGAACAGGTGCAAACCGTTCGATTGGCTGGAACCTTAGGTATTTCTGAAGAGTATCATGAAGCGGTAACAGCAGTGATTCAGAATTTTATTTAGCTATTTAGCGATCGCTTGCGTACCTTGCGTAGGGTGCGTTAGGGACGGGGCAGCCCTCATTTCCTCGGTAGCAAGTATTAGGACAGTCCGTCCCGTAACGCACCACCAGCTCAAACTGAATTGAAAACCGCTGTAATATCCTTGACATGATGTATTGGAAGTTGAAAAATTAATGAAACACACAGCTATTAGTCTATTTTGCGGTGCAGGTGGATGTTCTCTTGGGTTTAAACAAGCTGGATATTCAATTCTTTATGCAAATGATAAAGATGCGGCAGCAGTTGAAACATATAGAATAAATTTTCCAGAGTCGTTATGTAGCAATGAGGATATCGATAACGTAGATTTTGGGAAGGTTCTTTCTGAAATAGTCATGAAACCAGGAGAACTCGACATATTGATAGGCGGACCTCCATGTCAAGGCTTCTCCACAGCGGGCTCAAGGTTCTGGGATGATCCAAGAAATAATTTGCTTAAGCAATACGTTAAAGCACTAACTATTTTGAAGCCAAAATGGTTTATTATGGAGAATGTTGAAGGGCTACTTACCTCCAACAAAGGAAAATATGTATACGAAGCCGCTAAGGCGTTCATTGAGCTGGGTTATTGGATTAGAATTGAGAAAATTTATTCTCAAGAATACGGTATACCACAAAGACGAAAGCGAGTTTTAATCATCGGGAATAGGTTGGGGCATGACTTTAGAATGCCAGCACCAAAATTTAAAGTCTCCGGTCAACTATTCCGTAACTCTGACATTACTATTTCTCATGCAATAAACAGTTTACCGCCAGCAACAAAAGATAAGGGCACCCTACTAAAACCTTTAACATCGCCTCCTCAAGATGATTTTGATTCTCTTCTTCGTGGAAATGCCACACAAATATCCGACCATTACTACCCAAGTATTAACGGCATCCAGCTAAAAAGAATTATTGCCTTAAAGCCAGGTCAAACCATGAAGGATTTGCCAGAGGAACTACAGCATGAGTCATTTAAGAAGAGAGCAAATAGGCGCGTTGCTGATGGCATGCCCACAGAAAAGCGAGGTGGAGCGCCATCCGGACTTAAAAGACTGATTGGAAATGAGCCGAGCTTAACCATCACTGGGGCTGCCACCAGAGAGTTAATACACCCAGTGGAAAACAGACCTTTAACGATAAGAGAGGCAGCACGAATTCAAACCTTTCCAGATGATTTTGTATTTTGTGGGAATGCCTCTCAGAAAATCCAGCAAATAGGCAATGCAATTCCACCAATTTTGGCTCGTGTATTTGCTGAACATATCCGTGATGATTATGGCTTCGAGGGCGCTCAAGACAATGAAGGTCGCATGCTGGGCTTTTTGCTTACAAAGGCAGGGGCTATGAGCCCAGCGTTAAAAAATACAGAAGTTTTGCTTAATAGCCTGATGGAAACTAATAAAGCCTATCAAGGTAAGTATTCAGCTATCAGCTCATGCGCTACGCGCACGCTACGCGAACAGCTATCAGCTATCAGCTAATGCGCTACGTCCCACCACAGGCTAGAAGCCTGTGCCACCTTGAGGTGCTTTTGAATAAAATAAGCTGACCACTGACCGCTGACTGCTGAATACTTACGAAAATACAGGATTTATCATAGCTATAATAAATCCTATATAGCGAGATTAAAATCCATTCTGGAGTAAAACTATATGTCAGATTTGCTTGAAAGAATTACCATTAATCCAAGACAGTGCGGTGGTCGTCCTTGTATTCGAGGTATGAGAATTAGAGTATCGGATGTACTAGATTTGTTTGCAGCTGGACTTACTGCTGAGCAAATCTTAGAAGAAATGCCTGATTTAGAAGCAAATGATTTGCAGGCAGCGCTTTTATATGCCTCACGTAAGCTTAATCATCCGGTGCTGGTGCCATGACAATTTGGGTAGACGCACATTTGTCGCCTGGGATTGCAACTTGGATTAACAATACTTTTGGAGTGACAGCATTAGCTTTACGGGATATTGGTTTGAGAGATGCTGAAGATCCTGATATTTTTGAGGCAGCAAAGGCTCAAAGCGTTATTTTCATGACTAAAGACAGTGATTTTGTCGATCTAGTCGATCGCCTTGGCTCACCACCTCAAATTATCTGGTTGACCTGTGGTAACACCTCAAATGATCGGTTGCGAGAAATTTTGAGTGCTACTTTACCAGAAGCACTAGAGCTTCTAGGGTCTGGTGAAGCATTAGTTGAAATTAGGGGAGACTAGCAGCAGAAGCTAACAAATCCCTGAACCGAAATCGACCATGGGCAGCCTGTTGATTAGCAAAAATTATCCTCTTTGTAAGAATAAGTCTTAATATCAATAACATTGCTACGCTCATCTCAAGCACCTAAACCAAGTTGATTTGACGTGACCTTGACTTGTTCAAGCAGTTTTTTAGTGGGTTTTTGAAATAACGATATTCAAAAAAATTATGGATACTATACTGATTAGATATAATATCCAAAAAAAGTCGTGATATCACGGATGAATATACCGAAAGATTATTAATATGATTCTGGATAGGGTAGATCTAATTCAGTTTGATTGATCAAATTTATCCCCTAAAGGGTCGATATCTAGAAATTTTACCCAGAATAATAGAGTTATGCGTTATATAAAAAGAGGTAGTAAATAGTGAATTTTGATGTTACAGATATTAGAATAATGACACAGAGGCTGGCACCGACAGCAGACTTTGACAGTTCTTTTACTTTTTATTATGACGAAACAACTAATTGTAGAAAATTTTATGTGAAGGAGTTCGACTTTAATCACTCTTTTAAGTCAAATAAGTCAAATTTTATTTTAGGTGGTTTGGTTCATGAAGGAAGCCAACCTAATATTGAACCCTTATTTGATCGGCTTCAACTACAGAATAATATTACAGAAGTAAAATTTAAGAATATTGCTCATGGTCAATTTATTGACTGCTTGAAGTCTCAAAAACTGAATTGTTTTTTGAAATACCTCTTGGAGAATGATTTATACATTCATTATTCAAGCATCAATTTTCTTTACTGGTCTATTGTCGATATTGTTGATTCTGCAATTGCGAACTCAGAAGTAGCAATGCATAATTATTTATTAATTAATAATAGAAAAAACGACCTATATAAGGTTGCAAAAATTGAAATTGATTCAGTAATATAGTTATTTTATAAATACGATTATCCTAATATTAAAAAGGAGTCAGTTTTAGAATTTATTGAAGACCTAACTTCAATATTTCACGAATACATCGATAAAGTAGAATTCCATTTTGGATTGCAATCCCTCAAGCAACTACTTAAACAAGCAAAGAAAAAAAAATCACTTCCATTCATCATGGACGAAGAAGATCATATTTTGATAAATAATTTTTCGCATTTTTATCTAAGACCTATATATTTGTTCAAGAATTCAAATCATATTTTTGATAATGAGGTAAATATTTCGGATATTATTACCAGTTATAAAATTATTGATGACAGTCAAGAAATAAAAAACTATTCTTTTATTGATTCAAAAAACAATTTATTTGTTCAGGCTTCAGATATTTTTGTTGGCTTAATGGGTAAACTGTCGAATTACATAAATACCAATTCGAGAGAACAAATAATACGTGATTTTAATTCATTATCCGAGAAGCAATTGAATACTATTGATTTTCTTATAAAATTGATAGAAAAATCTAAAAACAAGAATGTTGCTTTTTTGAATTGGATAGATAGTCATGAAGAATTAACAAAAATACATTTGATATGTGAAATGAGAAGTTTTTAAGCATCAGGATAATCTTGGCCTTTGGCCAGGCTACGGGATCATAAAACACTTTTTTGTTCTCTTAAATTCCTGATCCCTAACTTGGGACTCGTTTCACCATTAGGGCGATCGCTTGAAGTAATTCCCATTTTTTATAATTGTTCCCTAATGCGTTACCGTAGAGGTGCCTGCAGCACATCGCTTTTTGAATTCGTGGACAATCTGGTTCTTGGCAACCCCATTGATTCAAAAAAATAGTCACTTGTTCGTGTATATTTAAAATTTTATTTTAGCTATCCATGGTTCAAAAAAAACTATTCCACTGACGCACTACATTGTTCACGAGCAAAGAAAAGAGCGATCGCTAACTGCGCAGCGATCGCACCAATACAACTATTCTCCAAATCCCCCCCTTGTTAAGGGGGGTTAGGGGGGATCCCCCAGTCCAAAATCACTGCAACCCTTCCAACAACTGTTCCAAAGCGCTATCAAGAGCTTCCCCTAACTTACTGCCATCTTTTCCACCAGCTTGAGCCAAGTTAGGTCGTCCACCGCCACCACCACCGCAAATTTTAGCGATCGCACCAATAAACTTCCCAGCCTGCAAGCCTTTCTGATTAACACCCTTACTAAAGGCTGCCACTAAACTGACCTTGTCGGGACTAGGCACTGAACCCAACACTACTGCACTTTCTCCCAGCTTCTGCTGTAGCTGTTGCGCAACACTTTTTAAGCCCTCTGGTTCTACTCCCTCCATCTTCGCTACCAGAACCTTGAACTCACCGACTGACTTAGCTTCCGCTAACAACTGGTCAGATTTTGCCAAAGCCAGTTGTTGCTTCAGGGCATCTAACTGTTTATTAGTAGCCTTGAGTTCCTGTTGTAAATTACTAATCCGTTCAGGTAACTCTTCCGGTTGTGCCTTAAAGCGATCGCATAAATCCTTAACCACCTTATCCCGCACATTCAGATAATCCAGCACCGCCGGTCCAGCCACTGCTTCTATCCGCCTAATCCCAGACGCCACCCCTGCGGAAGAGATAATCTTAAACACGCCAATCTCAGCAGTATTGTTGACATGGGTACCACCACACAATTCCATCGAGACACCAGGGAAATCAATCACCCTGACCTCCGAGCCATACTTTTCCCCAAACATAGCGGTTGCGCCCTTAGCCTTAGCTTTTGTCAAGGGCATCACCTCCACATCTGCGGTATGGGCTTCACTAATCCAAGTATTAACTTGTGACTCAATTTGCTCTAACTCTTCCGATGTCAGAGCGCGAGGGCAATTGAAGTCAAAGCGCAAGCGGTCAAAAGCCACCAAAGACCCTGCCTGAGAGATGCTTGGGTCAACAATTTTTTTCAGAGCCGCTTGCAATAGATGGGTCGCACTATGGTTAGCTTGTACTCGACGGCGACAAGCCCGGTCAATTTGAGCCGTTACTGTTGTGCCTACCCCTAAATTTCCCCGTTCGACAGTACCGAAGTGGACAAAGAAATCCGATTCCTTCTGAACATCTTCGATGCTAACCAATAGCGCATCCCCAGACAGATAACCGCGATCGCCTATTTGTCCCCCAGATTCTGCATAGAATGGGGTCTGATCCAAAATCACCTGAACCTTACTCCCAGCTCCAGCGGATTCCACCGACTTCCCATCAACTAGCAAAGCCTCTACCTTAGCCATAGACTGGGGTTCAGTGTAACCCAGGAATGCCGTGCTATGGATATGTTCCCCTAGCTGATCTAAGCTACCCTGTACCGTTAAATCAATCGTTTCATGGGCAACTCTAGCCCGTTCCCGCTGGCGTTCCATTTCCACCTCGAAGCCATCGAGGTCTACCGTTAAGCCCTGTTCTTCAGCAATTTCCTCAGTTAATTCCACTGGGAAACCATAGGTATCATAGAGCGTAAACGCATCTGTGCCAGAAATCTGCTGAGGCTTCTTTGCCAAAATCTCAGCCAGCAGCTTCTCACCCCGTTCCAGGGTTTTCAGGAATTGAGACTCTTCCCGCTCCATTTCGGCTTTGATAGTCTTTTCCCGTTCCCGCACATTAGGATAAGCTGATTCAGATAATGCGATCGCTGTTTGAGCTACTTCCCAGGTAAATTCCCCATCAATCCCAATCAAACGGCCATGACGCACCACTCGACGGAGCAAACGGCGCAACACATAACCCCGTCCCGTATTAGAAGCCGTAATCCCATCCGCAATCATATGAACGATTGCCCGGATATGGTCACCTATAACCTTCAGAGAAACCTTCGTCTTCTCATCACTCTTGCTATAGTTAACCCCAGCAATTTCCGCTGCCGTTTTTACAATCGGGAAAATTAAATCAGTTTCATAATTATTCGGCACTTGCTGGAGGATTTGCGCCATCCTCTCCAGCCCCATCCCCGTATCAATATTTTGCTTATCTAACGGGGTGCGGTTACCCTCAGCATCCTGGTTGTATTCCATGAATACCAGGTTATAGAACTCAATAAACCTGGTATCATCTTCCAAGTCAATAGTCTCATCTCCCAGTTCTGGGTGAAAATCGTAGTAAATTTCTGAACACGGACCACACGGACCGGTCGGACCCGATTTCCAATAATTATCCTCTTCACCCAAGCGCTGGATGCGATAGGCTGGTATCCCAATTTTATCCCGCCAGATAGCAAACGCTTCGTCATCATCCCGAAACACACTCACTACTAAGCGTTCTGGTGGCAAACCGAATACCTCTGTAGATAGTTCCCATGCCCATGCGATCGCTTGTTCCTTAAAATAATCCCCAAAACTAAAATTCCCCAGCATCTCAAAAAAAGTATGATGCCGTGCGGTGCGTCCCACATTCTCAATATCATTGTTGCGGATACATTTTTGGGACGTGGTGGCGCGAGGGAATTCCGACTGACGTTGTCCTAGAAAAATCGGTTTAAACGGCAACATTCCTGCAATTGTCAGCAACACCGTCGGGTCTTCGGGTACTAGGGAAGCACTTGGCAGTACCTTGTGTTGCCGTTGGGAGTAGAAATCGAGGAAAGTTTGCCGGATTTCGTTACCGCGCAAATAATTAGGGATATCGGGCATGGTTCTCTACAAGTCAGCTTTCGGGTTAGGGCTTATGGGAAGTAAAACCCTATCGCTATATTTATTAATTTACCTATGATCCATTCTTACAGACGTTGGCTAGAAAGCCCACCCTTGATAGGAGAGCAAACCATTGTGATGGTTGGAGGTTGAAGGTTGGGAGGTTGAAGGTTGGGAGGTTGAAGGTTGGGAGGTTGAAGGTTGGGAGGTTGAAGGTTGGGAGGTTGAAGGTTGGGAGGTTGAAGGTTGGGAGGTTGAAGGTTGGGAGGTTGAAGGTTGGGAGGTTGAAGGTTGGGAGGTTGAAGGTTGGGAGGTTGAAGGTTGGGAGGTTGGAGGTTTGATGGTTGAAGATTAGAGGCTTAACAACTGAAAGCCGGATGTATAACTGGCAATCTGTAACCTTCAACCTCTAACCTGTAACCTTCAACCTCTAACCTATAACCTTCAACCTCTAACCTGTAACCTTCAACCTCTAACCTGTAACCTTCAACCTCTAACCTGTAACCTTCAACCTGTAACCTTCAACCTCTAACCTTAAACCTTCTTCATCTAATCGTTGCAGTTTGTAAAGACTCCTGAACTTTAACAACAAGTATTCCTAATCTCCAGAAGGTCGTGTTAGCTTTAAAGAGTGGAAGTCATCCTTCAGAGAAAAACCTGAAGCCAAAAACCAAATGGGCATAGATAAGATGATTTCTAGCGGTCTATGACCCAGCCACAGTAGGCACCAATCGAACATAGCATCAAGTGGCGAGAAACCAACAGAAGTTGGAAGAAGCCAAACCAAAGTCCGGAAAGACACGACTGTGTGAGATTTAGTATTAGGTGTATCTGTGTAGTTTGCCAACCATAGTAGTGATTCAAAACTGGTAGTCAGAAAGTTAACTCGTTGAAAATTTGTCTTTTTCCACTCAGATGGGTCTAGTCAATCCTGGCTAGGCCCTTTGAGTATTGGGGAAATGTATTGGGGAAATCTCAGACCCTTCATACTTTTTAATCTAATCGTTGCAGTTTGTAAAGACTCCTTAACTTTAACAACAAGTATTCGGAATCTCCAGAAGGTCGTGTTAGATTTAAAGAGTGGAAGTCATCCTTCAGAGAAAAACCTGAAGCCAAAAACCAAATGGGCATAGATAAGATGATTTCTAGCGGTCTATGACCCAGCCACAGTAGGCACCAATCGAACATAGCATCAAGTGGCGAGAAACCAACAGAAGTTGGAAGAAGCCAAACCAAAGTCCGGAAAGACACGACTGTGTGAGATTTAGTATTAGGTGTATCTGTGTAGTTTGCCAACCATAGTAGTGATTCAAAACTGGTAGTCAGAAAGTTAACTCGTTGAAAATTTGTCTTTTTCCACTCGAATGGGTCTAGTCAATCCTGGCTAGGCCCTTTGAGTATTGAGCTAACGTATTGGGGAAATCCCCGACAAATTAGAAGTGATTGCTGCACCGTAGCATTAAAGTTAATAAAATGTAAGCATTCAGCCGTCAGCTATCAGCCATCAGCTTCATAGTTCGAGATTAATGATAATTTCAAGTCTGGGGAAAAGCCCTTGGCCAATGGCTGATAGCTGATAGCTGATAGCTGATAGCTTACAAAGCAATTAACACTTCACCCTTGACCCTACATACTTCATACTTCTCAATCTAATCGTTGCAGTTTGTAAAGACTCCTGAACTTTAACAACAAGTATTGGGAATCTCCAAAAGGTCGTGTTAGATTTAAAGAGTGGAAGTCATCCTTCAGAGAAAAACCTGAAGCCAAAAACCAAATGGGCATAGATAAAGATGATTTCTGCCGGTCTATGACCCAGCCACAGTAGGCACCAATCGAACATAGCATCAAGTGGCGAGGAACCAACGGAAGTTGGGGAAAGCCAAACCAAAGTCCGGAAAGACACGACTGTGTGAGATTTAGTATCAGGTGTATCTGTGTAGTTTGCCAACCATAGTAGTGATTCAAAACTGGTAGTCAGAAAGTTAACTCGTTGAAAATTTGTCTTTTTCCACTCGAATGGGTCTAGTCAATCCTGGCTAGGCCCTTTGAGTATTGGGGAAATGTATTGCAGAAATGTATTGGGGAAATCCTAGGCAGATTACACATGATTGCTGCACCGTAGCATTAAAATAAATAGATCAGCACCCCCCTTTTACCTATACGGAGCGACCTGACTCACAGGCAAGGTAGCTGACCAGTCTAAGACCTGCATAGATCTAGGTTATTGGTAAGCATTAACATTCCTACCTTGAGCTGCGAGCTTTAAGGGCAAGCTGATTAACCGGTGTAAGAAAAACTGATGGAGTATTGACTATGGCAGTAGTACAGTTAAAAGTTCCCAGTATTGCGTGTGATGTCTGTGCCAAGACCATTACCGAAGGTATACTCCAACAGGAGCCAGACTCTAAAGTCACAGTGGATGTAACATCAAAGACGGTTAGAGTTGAAACCGAAGCGTCTGAAGACTCAATTAGACAGATCATAACGACTGTCGGTCACACCGTGGATTAAGGTAGTGTACATTTAATCGACCTATTTGGTACTTAAGGCCTTGGCCGTTGGCCACGCTACGCGAATGGCCACGCGGGGCGCGTTCGGAAAAAGTCGTCAATCTCTCTGCTACTCTCCTCCTCGTCTTGAGTATGCAAATTAGATTGGTGACAGCTTAATCAAAATTGCGGAACGGCTTAGGTGCGCTTTCCGCATCTAATTATTAAATTCGCTATAGGTGCGCGCCTCCAAGGGCGCGAGGGATTGCTCGCGCCCTTGGGTCGCACCTTTCGGCAAAGCCGACGCGGGGCGCAAACGGGCGCGCACCTGATGATTAACCTTTGACTATCAACCATCAAACATTAACCTTAGATAATACATCATTTAGTTATATTGTGTTGGTTTAATAGGTGTTGGTTAACTAGGTGTTGCGCATTTAAATTGGATATTATTCAGTTACAAAAAAAACCTGCTCCTTTGCTTCCCTGCTCTCAGAACAATGGAATTTAAATGAAGACCAACTTACGTGTTGGTTAATTATGTAGGGCATGTAGTCTATCTTAGATGCTAACAAAGATGGTCATTGAGTTCAAGGAAATGCAGGGATAAATTCTGTAGCTAGTTTTCATTCTAATTAAGCAGTAGACCACAAGCTCTCCGGCTGCAAGAAATTTTTTATATCATGTCGGGATAATTACCCTTAATAAAAATCTCCCCATCTCCCCATCTCCCTATCTCCCTATCTCCCTATCTCCCCATCTCCCCATCTCCCGACCCTCCCTCTAATTATGGTTATTCAACCTGACTTGATATTAGAGGTTAGTGGGAATAATAATGCTCTCACTCAGTTGAACAGTTAGGTGTTTTCACCATGTTTGATAAAGATTTAGAAAAATTTCCCGGATACCAGGAAATTGCTACTGCCACTTGTGATAAAAACAAGAGAGTATTAGAGGAAAGTATAAATAGAATAATCCCTGTGCTCAGCTTCTGCTGAGTAACCCCTAATTAAGTATGTGCCTAAGATGTGCCTAAGATGTGCCTAAGTTGGCTTTGGATTCATCGGGGATTAAACTAATTTTTGTTGTTATTCAGGTTTATGTTCAATAAAACTCGTTAAGCTAAAAACCATATAACAATTATAAACGAGTTGTGAAAATCTATAAACCCAAAATCATGGTATTATTGGCATCCTGGCCGCTTTATAGTTCACAACCTATTTAGAATTGCTATATACAGGAATATAGTTGAGAAATGATTGTTATAATATCACCTAATTTATCAAGAGTTTCACAGCTCGTGATTCACAATCCATATCGGGGAATCGGGAATCGGCAATGGGTAATTAGTAACTGATCCAACTGTACTTGAGCTACCAAACGATAGTCAGCAATAGGAGAAATTTATCTAGTTATCTAGCATCTATCTATCCCATAGCGAATCCCATAGACTGGTGAATTTAGAGCAAAACGTATTAGCTAATACTTTCTTGAAGAAGTAGCAGTGTTAAGATTATTGATTCAGGGTGAATGTATTAGCTCTAAAGAGCTAACTATAAATAAAAACGATGCTTCTATAGATGCTTCTATATTAGTGGTAGGAAATAAACAGTTTATCACTACATTTGTGAAGCGGACTTGCTATATAAGGTCTAGCACTGTCGAGGTATCTTTGGAACTTGATGATGTCATACAACACATCAAGACTAGACAACCCGCTATTTTAATTTTGCAGGCAACGCAGGTCGCTAGTTTACAACTATGTCGTCAAATTAAAGAACAAAAGCTGCTCGGTTGGATATACTGCATTTTGATCAATGACTTGCCCGAAATAGCGATTACAAAAATGGGCCGAGACCCAAACTGGGAGTTAAGAGAATGTGCTCAAGCTCTAGAAAACGGTGCAGATGCCTACTTACGGATCAGTTCAATCAGTAATCAAGACTCACCCATAGCTGTAGCAGAACATCGGTTGCTTAAGGCACAAATTCAGGCAGGGTTACGAGGAGTGCGACTATACCGGGAAGCAATGCAGACTAATGATTTCCTATCTAGGATAGCATTGGTTGATCCCTTGACAGAATTGAGCAATCGTCGGGCAATGGAATGGGAGTTACCCCGACAAGTCGAAAATGCGTTTAGTCAATCAACGCCCCTGAGTCTGATTATCCTAGATGTAGACTATTTCAAGTCCATCAACGACAACTACGGACATCCGGTAGGCGATAGCGCTCTCAAGCTACTGGCAAGTCGTCTCAAACATAACCTACGTATTAAAGATTCCCTCTTTCGTTATGGTGGAGAAGAGTTTGTGATCATTCTTAGTCACACTGACTGTGAAGAAGCCCGAGCAGTGGCTAACCGAGTGCGACATATTATTAGCGATCAACCGTTTCAGATTGATAGAAGATTAGTGCTCCCAATTACCATTAGCTTGGGTGTTGCTTCCCTTAACAATACGGACGACCATAGAGGGGAAAGCCTACTGCGATCTGCTGACCATAACCTACGGATTGCTAAATCTAATGGTCGCAATCAGGTTTATTGTTGTTGCAATCACTAATTTTCAGGTAAATTGCTGACTCAAAACCACTGGCTTGTGGACAGTAATTTTTTTCTTGTGAATCGAAATCATTTCTTTTTCCCGTAGGTCTCCCAGTAGACGGGTGACTGTCACCCGAGTCGAACCGATAGCTTCTGCGATCGCTTGATGGGACAGCTTCAGTTCAATGGTAATGCCATCCCCACAGGGTATCCCAAAGTCACGGCAGAGAATTAATAAAAAACTCACCAATCGAGACTCCATATCCCGATGAGCTAGGGTTTCGATCATCATTTCCGTCTGTAATATCCGAGACGATAGCCCCCGTAACATCAACATTGATAATTCCGGGTTTTCCTTCAGTGCTTTTTCTACCTGGTCAATCGGGGAAGAGAGTAACTCTACAGTTGTAAAGGCAACTGCATGATAGAACCGATCAGATTGGTGACCAGTAATCAGGGATAGAACACCGAAAACCGTATTTTCTCGCAGCAGTGCTACAGTAATTTCTTCTCCTACTTCGTATACTCTAGAAAGTTTTACAGCACCTTTTAGCAAAAAGTAAACCCGTTCAGCTGGATCTCCTGGGAAGAAAATCGTCTTACCTCGCTCATAGGTTTCTACGACTGGTGGAAACGCTCCTCTACCAATCTGACGAAAAACAGCCGCTAGTGGTGTATCCTGCGTCACAACCCTATCCATATCTATTCCTTTGTAGCAATGCCCCTATCTATTTACATTTAAGAGACTTCCGGGGATTTTAAGCCACGGATTAGCTCATTAATCTGGTATATTTAGGCTATTTTAGCGGATTTTCAACAGTTTTATTTAGTTTGTTGTGAACTGCTACAACCGTTTCCAATTCCCCTTGCCCATCAATTTCGGCGGTGGGACCGGTGGCCAATTTAATTTGCCTAGGTCAAGCGCACCGGGCAAGTTTTGAGCTAATTTGCCAACAGGCCAACAGTATTAACTGCTAGTCTATATCTTAGCAAGCTCTTTGCTTGATTTTCCCTTAACCCCTGAGGGGAAAGCGGCGATTAGTAGCAATCATCGTGGAATCGACAAATTTATTTCTAACTACTTAATATCAATCTGAGCTAATTTTTTGTAAAAATTGCTACCAAACACTAAAAACCTCAGGGGTCATGATTGGTGGTGACCTCAGGGGGTAAGCCTGAAGGGTAAACAGGAGACCCGGTTTGGGGTGTGGAGCGAACGGGTATGGGGTGCACAATAGCCATTTCCCGGGTTCTAGCCTGGTCAGTAGCCTCACCAAACCTGCCATAACCCATCCCTATTAAGTCGGGGAGTTAGTGGCTATTTCGCTTTTTGGTGATCGCAAATCGCCAATAGAGGTAGTTTTGTTACCTGACACAGTTGTTTATAAACTATAATAAACGTTTATCTTAAAAATTTATAATAAAAATTATAACAATATAATACTTGACCAGACTTGGGCTCACAATTACCTATTACTAGTTGAGATGGAGCTGAAAAAATCAACGTGGCTGCATTCAGGGATATAATAACTGGGCTGTCAAAGACGGCTAACTAACCTTCAACCCTGACTCATAGCGCGACTCAACCTAAAAACCATGCTCGATCTCAACGGAAAAAATGCTTTTGTCACTGGCATCGCCAACAACCGCTCCATTGCTTGGGGGATCGCCCAACAGTTGCACAACGCGGGGGCAAATTTAGGTGTGAACTTTTTGCCTGACGAAAAAGGTCGCTATGAGAAAAAAGTTCGAGACCTGGTAGAGCCACTTGAACCTAGCATTATTATGCCCTGTGATGTCCGAAACGATGCCCAAATTGAAGCGATTGCGGATGCGATCGCAAAACAATGGGGCAAACTGGACATCCTGATTCACTGTTTAGCCTTTGCCAATAAAGAGGATCTATCGGGAGAGTTTAGTCAGACATCCCGTGAGGGGTTTTCCCTAGCCTTAGACATTAGCACTTACTCCCTCAATCGACTAACAGCAGCTTGGAAACACTTGATGACTGATGGGGGTAGCATTGTCACCCTCAGCTATCTTGGCGGGGTTAAAGTAATTCCCAATTATAATGTGATGGGTGTTGCTAAAGCAGCACTGGAAATGAGTGTTCGTTACCTGGCAGCAGAACTCGGACCCCAAACGATTCGGGTCAATGCTATCTCCGCAGGACCAATCCGGACCTTAGCATCTTCAGCAGTTGGGGGGATCATGGATATGATTCATCATGTAGAGAAAGTAGCACCACTGCGCCGCACGGTTACTCAGGAAGAAGTGGGTAAAGCAGCTGCTTTCTTGTGTAGTGATTTAGCCAGTGGCATCACTGGTCAGGTTTTATATGTAGACGCTGGTTACGAAATCATGGGGATGTGACTAAGAACAATTGCGTTAACTATAGAATTTCAATAAAAATTGATAATTCCTTCGCGCATTCCGTGATGTTTGATGCAATGCGCGAATACTTAACTGAAGAATACTGGCAAATAGGCAGATAACTATTAAGTGAGACTAAGTTAGACAGGAGTAAAGATGAAATGCAAGTAAGCGATAACCTGACGCAGCTCGAGAGCGGACCGATAATTCTCAACACCCAAGAGTCTAAGTTAAAGGCGCGAACAGCCTCAGTCAGGCGTACTACTGGGGAAACTGATGTACAAGTGTCACTGAATTTAGATGGTACAGGTATCTGCACCGCTAATACAGGCATCCCATTTTTAGACCATATGCTGCATCAAATCTCTTCCCATGGACTGATTGACTTGGAGGTGCAGGCAAAGGGGGACCTAGAAATTGATGATCACCACACTAACGAAGATGTTGGGATTACCCTAGGACAAGCCTTGGCAAAAGCATTAAGCGATCGCAAAGGAATTTTCCGCTTCGGGAATTTCCTGGCTCCCCTAGATGAGGCATTGATTCTGGTATCTCTAGATTTTTCTGGGCGTCCTCACTTAAGCTATGGCTTGGAAATTCCTACCCAGCGTGTAGGAACCTATGATACCCAGCTGGTGCGAGAGTTTTTTGTCGCACTGGTTAACCATAGTCAGCTCACCCTACATATCCGCCAACTGGATGGCATCAATTCACATCATATTATTGAAGCAACATTCAAGGCATTTGCCAGAGCAATGCGGATGGCTGTGGAAATTGATCCTCGTCGTGCAGGGATGATTCCAAGCTCTAAGGGGGTTTTGTAAAAGCTATCGGGAAATCCTAAAAATTCATAACATAGGACTTACGCAAATCCCTCAATTTAACGCTACCTGTAGGGTGGGCAAGGTTTTGCAAACCCTACCCATGGAGTCTGTGCGTAAGTCCTGTAACAAACAAAAAGCCATGGGACTAAGAGTTCCACAGCTTTTAGACTGGTCTAAGGAGCATTAACTACATTTGATCGTAGAGTAAGCTAAGCGTGGGCATAGTGCTCGTAACAGTTTTGGTAACGACATGGTTTTTACTCAGCTATATTCCAAAGGACGATTGTCCAAAGGGCACGAGCATTGTGCTAATCCTCATAGATTCAAACGACTAGCGCCCTAGTGCTGACGCTAGTCAACCAATTCTATGCAGTCAGCCCCCCAAGGTACATCATTCAGACCTAGCCAAAGGCCAAGATTCCACCCTTGAGTTTTAGAAAAATCTGGGATTATGTGGTACCACTGGGGGGGATTTAATTTCATTTTCATTCTGGTGTTTCAGCTCAGTGGCAATGATTAGCTGATCAAGGGTGCAGTTGAGCTTTTCCATCATTAACTTAGTCTGCCAAAAGGAGAGCTTAGGCTGCATTTTACCCCTTTCCCAAATGGAAATGGTTTTTTGGGTTACTCCAAGAGCCTCAGCAAGTTCTCGCTGAGTTAAGCCAACTTGCTGGCGCAACTTTAGTAGTGTTATGTCATGATGTTCACGTAGCATCATACTTTACTATATATTTTCCAACGCCATATCATCAACGGTATAAACAAAAACACATAATGGCAGGTAGCCAAAAGCTGCTTTTGCTTTTTGAAACCTAATCATAACGCTTCCAGGTTGTTTACCCCAGCCATCCTTAAATCTACAAATAACAGCTCAATCCGTTATACGTCATCCACCTCCAGTCAAATATGCTTGCTGGTTGGGTAATATTACGGTTGCTTTAATCCCAAAAAGCCATCACTCCAATAAAAGACTTAGAAAAGAGTTAGGTGACCGGCTGTTGGATTAATCGGCATCAGCTGACCTGCTCTGCTGATAGAATGCCACCAAAGCTATTGATTTGATTTATCTTGGCGCGTGATATATCTTGGTTTCAAATCCTGTACTGAAATCGTATTATGACCGCTGTAACTGCCTTAGCTGATGCTCCCGATTTATCCACCGATAACTACCTGGTGGTGGGCTTAGCCACCTGCTTTATCAAAGAAGAGGGGGAAGTTCATCAAGTTCAAATTATTGAACCCATCCCCTCAGCCTCCCTAGAAGCATTGCTTAAAAGCGTTCCTACATCTTACTCAGTGGCTTGTGGTACGACTCTAGGTAAAGTAATCTCAGGGGATAGCCTTCTCAAACCCGCTGAGTTCCCAGAGGATGCTCAGTTTTGCGATGATTTTACCAACCGAGCTCTCGCCGCTGCACGCACTTATAAGAGTTGTCCAGAAGCGATCGCTCATATTCCCCTCGGCACAACCTTTGATAACTTCAACTTTTCCACAGAACGCAAGCGGTTGCTAAATATGCAGCGAGTTGTTACTAAGGAAGATAATGTCAAACAGCACGAGTACACTCACAAGGTTCTGTGACATACTCCTACACTGACTCTGCTCTTACAGAGCCGCTCCGCGAACGAGTGAGCGTGTAGGCTTGAAGCCAACTCCACCCAACGGTATCGGCTTTCGCCGACCCTGCGCGAACGGATACAAGGCCTTTGGCCACGCTACGCGAACGACAAGCTTTATTAACGACACGGTCAGAAGTTACCGCAAGAATAGGGCAGCCTTTATGGTTAGTCGGTTATGCGTAAAGGGTTAAAACTTTATGATTAAGGCTGCCCTATTCTAAGGTTTCCTCTCCGGGATGCCCCGACCCGCCGGAACAATACAAAAATTCGATTTTTTCGCTCTTTAATAGCTGATAAACCAGCATTTAAGGCCTTTGGCCACGCTACGGGAACGGCTTTGTTTATCAGTAGATATATTATAGCAATTCCATACATACCCTGTGCAAAATTCATCCCACACCTATGCTACGCATTAGGTGTGGGGCTTCTTTTGCCGGACAGCTAATCGTTAATCGATTAGTCCAGGGAACAGGGAACAGGGAACAGGGAACAGGGAACAGGGAACAGGTAACAGGGAACAGGTAACAGGGAACAGGGAACAGGGAACAGGTAACAGGTAACAGGGAACAGGGAACAGGGAACAGGTAACAGGGAACAGGGAACAGGGAACAGGGAACAGGTAACAGGTAACAGGGAACAGGGAACAGGGAACAGGGAACAGGTAACAGGTAACAGGGAACAGGGAACAGGTAACAGGGAACAGGGAACAGGGAACAGGGAACAGGGAACAGGTAACAGGGAACAGGGAACAGGGAACAGGGAACAGGGAACAGGTAACAGGGAACAGGGAACAGGGAACAGCGATGCAGTCGCTCATGGTTTGGGTTCTGTTTGGGTCACCTGCGTCCGCCCTGCATCCCTGTAAGCCCCGTGGAAACTACAACCGTTGCTCATGGGGGGGAGCCCATCATGAAGGCACTGGCTCCCCTCAGGTCGGCGCTGCATCGCTTAAAACCCTCTTTACTATTGCCTATTGCCTATTGCCTATTGCCTATTGCCTATTGCCTATTGCCTATTGCCTATTGCCTATTGCCTATTGCCTATTGCCTATTGCCTATTGCCTATTGCCTATTGCCTTTTGCCTTTTGCCTATTGCCTATTGCCTATTGCCTATTGCCTATTGCCTATTGCCTATTGCCTATTGCCTTTTGCCTTAAAAGGATCAGCAATGTTGCTCAAACGCTGCTGATAATTGCTATAACCCGCAATTATCCTTTTACCAATTACTAAGGACTAACGACTATTTCTCTAACAACTTCCAGCCACCATCCCAGTCATCGTTAGGAGGTTCTTGAAGAAAACGCTGACAACGGTTCAGGTGCAATACAGAGGCTTGGTCATGTTTGTCATATTTTTGTAGAATGGTGCCAAACTCACTCATGGCGAGGGCGAACTGTCGCTGGAGGTAATACTGACGGCCTTTGTAGTAATGTTCTATTATTCGTGCTTTGTACTCCGAAATCGGTTCAGATTTTAGGCCCACTAATTCATAAATCGATACTGGCTTGGTCTTGCCCTTAACAATTACCTTATCCAATTCCCTGGCCCAGATCTGGTCAACACAGGCTCTGTAAGTATTTTCACTAAGCAGGATGTCACAACCGTATTGCTTGCTAGCCGTTTCCAAGCGAGCACCTAAATTGACTCCATCACCAATAGAGGTAAACTCCATTCGTTTAGTTGAACCCATATTACCACTAATGACACTATCGGAGTTGATGCCAATGCCAATCTTTAAGGGTTTGCGCTTAGCTTTAACACGTTGTTGATTAAAGTCTTTGAGACGGCGGCGCATCTCTAAAGCAGTTTGCACTGCTCTCCAAGCATGATCCTCTTGGGGCAAGGGCGAACCAAAAACAGCCATAATCGCATCGCCAATGTATTTGTCGAGGGTACCTTTATATTCAAAAATTGCATCCACCATCGACTCAAAATAGTCGTTGAGCATACCCACGACTTCTTCTGCGTTTAAACTTTCGGTCAAGGCAGTATAGCCACGTATATCGGAGAACAGAACTGATACCTCTTTGCGATCGCCTCCTAATTTATGGTCATCGAGCTTAAGTAATTCCTCTGCTAACTCCTGGGTCATGTAGCGATACATGGTAGTCTTGAGGCGTTTTTCATCACTAATGTCATCCATGACTACCAACGCACCATAGACATGGGTTTGATCGCTGGCATCAGCAATAGAGTTAATCGAGAGATTCACACAATGCTTGGTTGATTCTAACCCCTGGGAGATCAGGGTTTGATCGGGGTAGTACTGACGGCTGTCTTTTTCCGTCTTGGCAGTTAAAGCGTTCTGGAGCCATTGAGCAAAATTTCCCCCTTTGATGTTAATCAACTGACTAACCGATAACCCCTCCAAGCTGTCTCCAGGGTAATACCCCAGCAATTTCTTGGCACTTTCATTGGTAGCGATAATCTTACCGGTTTTATCGGTGGAAATCACTCCATTACTGAGGCTGCGCAGCATATCCCGCTGAATTTGTTCCTGCTGTTTGATGGTGGCAAACAGTTTCGCTCGCTGTATGGCTACCCCAGCTTGAATATTGAACGCCTTCATGTATTCTTCATCAATGCGATTAAAACTTGCTTGCCAGCATTCCGGAGCTTTAGGCCAATCATTCGGATTATAAGGCTCAAAATCACCGGTCTTTTTCTTGTTGACTAGCTGGGTTACACCTATTAACTCTTGATTGGAGTTATACACTGGCATACACAACAGGCTACAGGTGCGATAACCAGATTCCTGATCAACTTTTTTAGAATTGTCAGAATTGGGATGATCATATAGGTCAAAAGGAATATTTAGAGCTTCACCGCTTTGAGCTACCTTGCCGGCAAAGCCAACCCCCATTGGGATCCGGATTTCTTGGGATAAACCATCCGCTTGGGGAATTTGCGCCCACAGTTCATTACGCTCTCGGTCAATTAGCCACAGGGTACTACGGTCGGCTTTCATCAGCGTTTTCGCCTCATCCATCACCCGCTTGAGGGTTTCGTCTAGATCCAAACTGCTGAGATTGAGCGATTCTGTGGCTTTGATCAGTGCTGTTGCTGCTCGCTGTCTCTGGGTAGCTCGGTACAAGGACTTGGAAGATTCTAGAACCAGCCGCATCGAAGGGGCAAAATCGTTAAACAGTTTTTGATCTTCCTCAGTAAAGCCCTGTTGATCAATTTTTTCGTTTAAGGAAGCGTTCTGTGTATAGGAATTTTTGACCTTATTGAGTAATTGGACTACGGCAACTAAATCTCCCTGTCGAGTCAACAGGGGTAATGCTAGCAGGGTATAGGTGCGATATCCAGTTTTTTGGTCAGACTTTTTGGCAGTGTTAGAACGAGGGTCATCATAAAAATCGTAGGGAACGTTAACCACCCGTTTGAAAGTAGCTACTTCACCAACAATGCCCTGATCAGCTGGAAATCGCAGTTCTCCTAAGGTGTTGTTTCCCTCTCCCTTTGCCACTACTGACCAAAGTTCGTTCTTGTCTTCATCCAGAAAAAATATTGTTACTCGGTCGGCATTCATTAACTCTGCCGTTTTGAGAGTAATCGCATTCAAAATCTCCTGGAGAACCTTCTCAAAATCTTGGTTTTCCAGTAGAGCGTCCAGCATCGACAGGGTTTGATTGACGATCTGGAGTGCGCTTTCTACACTTGGGACTACTTGTTTTAAACTTTCCCGGTTTAAAGGCGCTAGGAAGTTAGATATCCCTTGTCCCGCCGCAACTAGCGAACCGGCTGCTGAGGAATTTGCCTCAGATATGCTCCCCTTTTCCACCTGATTTGAATTGTGTTGATAAACAGATGCAGCTACCATAGAATTATCCTGCGCTAAAGCTTTTGATTTGCTGAAGCGATCTAATGATGGCGTCTTTTTGATACTTATTGACTCTTAGATTGATACTTATTGACTCGTCAGAGCCAGTTAACCGAATTGATCTGGGTTTAAGGCTAATCTGTTGATTACCTAGAGAGCACCTTCTATGCTGGCCGCTGAGTAGATTTTTTCTGATTGAGAGTTAAATATGGCCTGACTGGATTATAGTGCATTCTAGATTAATTTGTCAGTAGCTTAATTAATCAATTGCGATCCAACTATTAAACTAATCCATCACAACCTCACAAGTTTTAACATTTAGCTCTCTCGAATTTTCGTTGTTTGGCCAACGTCCTGTCTTCCCACTGTGCATGTCTTACGCCAGCTAGCAGCTTGGGACAACAAGGAAGCCGCAAAATTCATAGCGTCTTGAGCCGACTGTCCGCCAGCTAACTGAGCGATTTCTTCCTGCCGCTTTTGGGGATGATTCAGGAGGCTAATCCTTACTACAGTTCGAAGCTCGGGCATTCCAGATTCCGGGATTTGGGTAACTACTTGAGTACTGCCAGACCGGTTAACTTGAGGGGAAGATGGTTGTTTCAAAATGCTAGAAATCGGTTGAGCAATCACCTGTTTATCCACCCTAAAATGTTGGTCTGCCATCGCAGCAATTAACGGTTGGTGAGTCACACAAAGAACTTGGTGGCGTTGACTGAGTTGGTAGAGTCGTTCTGCGATCGCTCCTGCTACCCGACCAGACACCCCAGCATCAATTTCATCAAAAATTAAGGTTGTTCCTGGCTGGTTACTGCTGGAAAAACAGGCTTTCAGTGCCAGTAAAAATCGACTCATCTCTCCACCGGAAGCCGTCTTAGCAAGAGGTTGCAAGGGTTCTCCGGGGTTGGGAGAGAAGTAAAAGGTGACTTGATCGGCACCAGCTGCCGTGGGGACAATGGGGCTGATTTCCACTGTAAACTTTACCTTCTCCATAGCCAAGGGCTTTAACTGGTTAACCAGCTGTTTTTCAAGTTCTGACCCAGCCCTATACCGCAATTTGGTCAGTTGATCACATTCATCGGTCACGTTTGACTGACTCAAGGCATAATTTCTCTCTAACTCTTCTAGAGATGCACCTTCACTGCCTAATTCTTCTAGTTCTGCCCGTAGGCTCTCATAGTGAGCGATTGCCTTAGCAAGGGTTGGTCCATATTTGCGGCAAATTTGTTTGAGAACCCCAATTCTTTCCTCCACCACTTGAAGACGTTCCGGATCAGTCTCTAGTCCATCTCCATAGGCATTAATCTGATGGGCAGCTTCCGCCACTTGAGCCAATGCTCCACTGACTAAGTCTAGCAGAGGTTGCAATTGACTATCATAGTCTACCATATGCTGCAAGGTACTTTCCGCTTGACCCAATAAGTCAGCACTAGCTAAAGTCCCGTGATCATTATGGTAAAGTGCTTGATAGACTTGGTAACTCCTCTGCTGGAGTTCCACCACATGGTTCAGACGCTGGTGTTCAAGTTCTAGCTGTTCGAGTTCGTCAGGAGCGGTAAGGTTGGCAGCACTGAGGTCTTGAATTTGATACTCCAACCAATCTAGACGTTGTAGGCGTTCTTGCTGAGACTTTTGCTGTGTTTCTAGAGCTTTCTTGGCCTCTTGACAAGCCATGTAGGCAGATGCCACTCGATCTCGCTGCTGGATCACAGGGGAACCGCCGTAAAGGTCGAGTAGCCCTCGTTGGCGTGCTGGCATAATAAGCTGTATTGTTTGACCCTGAGCAGTAATTTCTACCAAGCGCTCACGCAGTCCCTCCATCAGTTGCCGATTGACTATCGTGCCATTGACCCGAGAACGCGATCGCATGCCTTTTTCTGTGGCGGTAATCTCCCGGCTACAGACTAAATCGGCTTGATCAAGTAAGTCAATCTCTTGCTCACTCAACCAGGCAATCAAGGGGTTATCTACATTGAAGGTGGCTTCTACCAAAGCCCGTTTAGTCCCTGTGCGAATCAGCCGATTGGTTACTTTCCCCCCCAGGGCAATGTCAATGGCATCCAAAATAATGGACTTACCTGCACCGGTTTCCCCAGTCAACACATTTAGGCCAGCACCGAATTCCACTTCTAGGTGGTCAATTAAGGCAAAGTTGTGAATTCGCAAATAAAGTAACATTGAGCAAAATTCACTGTTGGGAAAATTGTGTTCTTAAACACATTTTGTAACAATTTAGGAAAAGTCACACACTAATACCCAATTGACGTCTAAGGGGTAAATTTAGTAATTGTTGACCGTTCACCACTAACCAGTTTATCGTCAATTGTCCACTAAAAAGCAGTATTCTTTTAAGCAGTCAGCCGTCAGCCGTGAGCTTTTAGCTCACGCTACTTGAGGTGCCGTCAGCTTATTTTATTCAAAGGTGCGCTTGACCCATCTAATTATTAAATTCGCTCAAGGTGCGCGCCTAAAAGCACCGATTGCGCTACTTGAGGTGCTGCGCTAACAGTAGCGTGGCCTTTGGCTAATAGCTAATGGCTGATAGCTGATGGCTGATAGCTGATGGCTTACCCATTCCTATCCAGGAATGGGTTATTCCACCATTCTGGTATGAAGATTGCCGAACCTGTATTAAGTTTTGATGATATTCACCTTTTGTTACAATAGTTTACAGAATCGCTTCTGTTGGTCCGTCGGAAATATCTTCTTATGAATCCTAAAACAGTTTCCCCAACTTCTGTTCAAGCACTAGACTCACAGGCTGATGCGGACAGGTCAGTGGTACCAGTGTCGGGGAGTCAGAGCTCAGTTGAGGAAGAGTTGAGCTCGACAACGGAATCCTCTGTCTTGGAAACAGAAAAACCACGGTACGACCCGTCCGTGATCGCAGCCAAGTACCACAAGGCATACCTGCAAGTTCTAGGGCGGTCTTTCACCATTATTTCGTCATTTATATCGTTTGCTCTAGGTCTGTGGTGGGATCGGTTTCGGGGTCGGGATGTTACCGAGAACCGAGCCAGAGCGATTCAACTGCGGGAAATTTTAACCGACCTAGGACCAGCTTACATTAAAATCGGACAAGCTCTTTCCACGCGACCGGATTTAGTACCACAAGTTTTCTTGGATGAGTTGACGCTGCTACAAGACCAACTCCCACCCTTTGAGAATGAGGTGGCTTATAAATTTATTGAGGAAGAATTAGGCGATCGCCCGGAAAATATTTTCGCTGAACTGACTGAAAAGCCTGTGGCAGCGGCGTCCTTAGGACAGGTCTATAAGGGCAAACTCAAAACTGGGGAAACTGTTGCGGTCAAGGTACAGCGACCAGGATTGGCACATAAAATTACGCTTGATCTATACATTATACGCCTTGTTGCACAGTGGGTACAAACCAATGTCAAGCGGGTGCGCAGTGACTTGGTTGCCATCATGGATGAGTTTGGTGCCCGTATCTTTGAAGAGATGGACTATCAGCATGAAGGGCGCAATGCTGAACGCTTTGCCAAGCTTTACGGCAAACTACCGGAAATTTATGTTCCCCGAATTTACTGGGACTACACTGGGCGTCGTGTCCTGACTATGGAATGGATAACGGGTAGTAAGCTGACGGATATGGAAAAAATCAAGGCTCAAGGCATTGATGCCAAGCACTTGATTGAAGTTGGGGTAAACTGTTCCTTGCGACAGCTACTGGAATACGGATTCTTTCACGCTGACCCTCACCCTGGGAACCTGTTAGCCACCTCTGACGGCAAGCTGGCTTATATTGACTTTGGCATGATGAGCCAAGTCAAGAAGTATCAGCGCTATGGTTTGATTGAAGCTGTTGTCCATCTGGTCAATCGTGACTTCCCTGGTTTGGCCAATGACTACGTGAAGTTGGAGTTTCTGACCCCAGATACAGACCTGACACCAATTATTCCTGCCCTAGCCAAGGTTTTTAATGACGCCTTGGGAGCCAGTGTGGCAGAACTCAACTTCAAGAGTATAACTGACCAGTTATCAGCTTTGATGTATGAGTATCCCTTCCGGGTACCCGCTTACTATGCCCTGATTATTCGCTCCCTGGTGACCTTAGAAGGGATTGCCATTAATGTTGAGCCAGATTTCAAAGTACTCAGTAAAGCCTATCCTTATGTAGCCAAGCGCCTATTGACAGATCCATCACCGGAATTACGGGCATCCTTGAGGGATTTACTGTTTAAGGATGGCGGTTTCCGTTGGAACCGTCTGGAAAACCTGTTGCGCAATGCTGGAAATTCTCCAGATTATGATATCAACCAAGTCTTAGATCAGACCCTAGACTTTATTTTTTCAGAGCGAGGAGCCTTCATTCGGGAGCACTTGGTCAATGAGATTGTCAAGGCTATCGATAGCTTTGGAAGACGGACATTGGATAACGTCAGTTATGCCTTGCAGGAACGTCTGGGCTTAGAAATAAATAATAAAGATAATCAACAGAAGAAGCCAGAAGATAAACCCGAAACTACTGAGAATATCCAGCGAATTTGGGAAATTTTACAAGACACTCCTGGTTTTGACCTAATGCAATTGTTGCCAGTTATTCCTCAAGTGTTGATCAAACAGGAGACCCAGGAAATGGGACAAAAAATTGCTGGTGGTTTGGCACAGCGAGTAATTGCTCGGATGATTCGGGAGGCTTTACTCCAGGATAATCCTGACAATGGCACCCTTAACGGTCATGGGCAGGGGTCAAACCCTAACTTGGTTTTGCCCCCTGCTGCTGCGATGCGATAGATTATAGGAATTTTCTTTGGTAATGCGGTTGAAGGTTGAAAGTTGAAGGTTAAAGATTGAAGGTTAAAGGTTGAAGGTTAAAGGTTGAAAGTTAAAGGTTGAAGGTTAAAGGTTACAGGTTACAGGTGACGCGGTTACAAGTTACAGGTTATTAAACTTTCAAAGTTTCAACCAAACAACCTTGGCCTTTCGGCCACGCGATCGCGTTCAACCTGACAACCTTCAACCTGACAACCTTCAACCTGACAACCTGACAACCTTCAACCTGACAACCTGACAACCTTCAACCTGACAACCTGACAACCTTCAACCTGACAACCTTCAACCTGACAACCTTCAACCTGACAACCAAACAACCTTGGCCTTTCGGCCACGCGATCGCGTTCAACCTGACAACCTTCAACCTGACAACCTGACAACCTTCAACCTGACAACCTGACAACCTTCAACCTGACAACCTGACAACCTTCAACCTGACAACCTGACAACCTTCAACCTGACAACCTTCAACCTGACAACCTGACAACCTTCAACCTGACAACCTGACAACCTTCAACCTGACAACCTTCAACCTGACAACCAAACAACCTTGGCCTTTCGGGCACGCGATCGCGTTCAACCTGACAACCTTCAACCTGACAACCTGACAACCTTCAACCTGACAACCTGACAACCTTCAACCTGACAACCTGACAACCTTCAAACCTAAATCTGCCCAACAAATCCGGAATCTGGCAACTTCAGCACGTAGGTTACAGTATGACTAAGAGGGATTCATCTAGTTTACACCTATGTCTAAACTACAAGAAGCATTGCAATTCATCGAGAAAATTGAACGTGAGAACCCTGATAAATCCGCTTATGAAATTGTTAATCATTTGCGTGGGTACACTAAGAAGGCATATACTAGTCGGTTATGGAGTACAGCTACGGGGTATCACCAAGAGTATATTCGAGATGAATTTGAAGGAAAACTCAATATCAATGAATTGGTATTAAGTGGTGAAATTACTGACTTTGGTCATTTTATCGGTTCCCTTTCTGATCAAATTGATCAGCCTGGATTCAAATGGTCAGATTTCACTAGCTGGACTGGTGACCATACCTCATGGGCTGGAGATATTGGTTCGGCTATTGTGGCTTATCGAGACCCCAATGACAACATAGATGTTAACAGTGTCGAGGAAGCTTTGGATAGGTTAGCCAGAGATTCTGATTATACTGCGGATATTGCAGCTTACGTGGTAGGAGAAATGATTAACTCTCGTAAGCAATCTTCCATTACTCAGGCGATTTATCAGTATAATTCCAAGTCCTACTCAGACAATGTTAGGACGTTTATTAAAAAGCGTTTTAGCGCAGTTATTCAAGAAGATCAACTTAAGAATCCAGCTGGACTTGATTCAAAAATGCGTAGCGCTATTTCTACCTATATTAAGTTTTCTTCAGCCTATGAGTCGTTAAAGTCTATCAAGGATTTAGCTAAATTACCTCTAAATTTAGAATCAGAAGACAACTCTGTCCCTAATAGTGTGGATATTTTTAAAGGTTCCCAACATTTTATCAAGCATATAGTAAAATATGGTAACTTAGAGAGTTTACTATTCAAGCCATACCAAATACCTGGGATGTCCTGGCTAGGAACCGTGAACTATGAAGTTAGAGTAACTGGCTGATTTAAGTAGTTCATTAGTGTTAAATCGGGAATCGGGAATCGGGAATCGGGAATCGGGAATCGGGAATCGGGAATCGGGAATCGGGAATCGGAAAAAAGTAGTTTTTGGGGCTTAAGAGTATTTTTAACTATATTTTATATCATAGTTTGACTAAATTCTAAATACTTCTAGGGTAAAACTGGTAAAGCCCGATCGATCATAGTGGCGAGTGCCTCGTTGCCATAAAGTCTGGTTAACCAGCCAATCCACTGCCACAAAAAACTCTTTTCCACTCTCTACCTGTGCCGGACAACTGATTGAAATACTGTTGGTAAAGTGTAACCTCAGGTAATCTTTAGGTAAATCGTCTAACGGTTGCCATGAGGTTACTAGTGGGGGGGAAATTTGCCAGTCCGGGGTTATTGTTTGGAGTGTTCCTTGCCAGTCGCTACTAATTTGATGGGGGGGAGGTAGAGCAGGCACATTCACGAAATGTCCTAGGTGTTCCGGAAAGACAGTAAAGCGTTTCAAGCTGCCACTTTCATCGTATTTGGCAATCGCAGTAGCACGACTATTTTCATACCTTAAACATATATCGGAAAAAAACGTGGAGCCAGATTTTACTGTGCTGGAACCCCAAGAAAAGCCATTGTCTAAAAACAAGCCAGTTGTGATAGGTTGCTTGTAGGGTCCAAAGGTTTTTGTCTCTGTCTTGCCACTAGCATAAGTATAGTGATTTTGCTGATGTATTTCACTGCCTTCTGCTGTGGGACGAAAGCTTCTAATACAGCGCCAAGATTCTATGACTTCTCCTGCCCTCGAGTATCTAGTCCAAATCCCATACAAGTCTCCTGAATAATATTGACAGAACTTCTTCCAATTTTGAAGTTTTCGATCCATAGGTTTATTCTATTATATACAGCTGTTTTTAATTGGGTGAGGTATAAATTTATGGGTTTTAGGGAATAGGGAATAGGGAATAGGGAATAGGGAATAGGGAACAGGGAATAGGGAACAGGGAACAGGGAACAGGGAACAGGGAACAGGGAACAGGGAACAGGGAAGAAAATGGTAAAAAAAATTAATTGTGTACATTATAGTTATTTAAAAAACTGTATATAGTTTATTTTTAGCTATAGATCAATTCAAAATTTTAGGTTAATTATTTACTATTTTATTTTGACAAAATTAATCGTAAGCATAGGTTTTTATAGATTAGTAATGTCTTAGATAATGTCTGGATAATTACCTTTAATAAAAATATGTCCCATCTCCCCATCTCCCCATCTACCCATCTCCCCATCTCCTCATCTCCCCATCTCCCCATCTCCCTATCTCTCCATCTCTGGTTGATTACTCTTTAACGTTAAGCCGGATAACTCACCGGATGAATTATAATCAACTAGCAGTTGTTGTCTAATATTAGGATTAACTTGCCAATCTCCAATCACAACTAAAGACATTTCTGGTTTGAGTTTGGGGGGATAACTTAATGATATTCCATCTGGATAATAAAAGGTTTGATGGTCTGGATATTCCCAAGCTAAATGAGTTGGTCTTGGCTGAGATAGTTGGGTGACTGGGGTAAGGGTAATTGCTAATCCTTCTTCCCCATTAATTATATCTCGATGGGGGATTAACTGTGGGTTAAGTGTCCAATGATCACAGGGCTTTTGCAAATCCTCCTCTCGGACACTGACTGTTTTAGTTAATTTCCCATCTGAGTTATACACTACTAGCAGACTATGGCGTAATTCTTGATATCTAAACCAGAACTCTACTGCAAACAACTCCCCTGGTTCAAATCGATTTACTGTCCAAATAGCCGACCCTTGCTCAAACATATACATAAAGGATGCTTGAGCGGTTTGATCAGCTAAACCATTGATTAAACTGTTTGGAGTATTGTGGAAAACTTTCTCCTCTTCAGTTCCATTGTCATACATATATACGTTAGTTTGGGTAATTTGAGTCTGCTCAGGATTAATGATAGAGCATCGACTACCTACAAAGGATTCCATCACTTCACCTTCAGGGGAATAAATTGTCCAAGACCCATACCAATTCCGTAAATGATGGGTGATAAAATTAGTCCAGTTATGCTGCTTTAATTGTTCAAATGTCTGATTCATGGTTTTTTTTTTAAGTTTTATTACAAAAATAAATAAGTTTCAGAAATTCGGTAATGGTTAAGTGAAGTGAAGTTAACCTAATTTTGGTCTAGAACTAACAATAAATTATCTCAGATAGCAAAGGGAACAGCGAATCACCGGAACAGGAAACAAAAATTATCACAATTCCTACACAGATCCGTAGATATCCGGTTTTTTATACTGTTTTTGAAAATCTGTCCTATTAATGGGGTTGCTGAATTGAAGTATGAATACGCGATCGTCTGGTTTTGGTAAAGCCCTCGTGGGTCCCCATCTGCAAAAAAGCGAAGCATCCGCTAATTCCCCCCAAGCGAGCAATCCCTCGCTTGGGGGGTTAGGGGGGCGGGGGACTTTGAGAGTTTTATTCCCACCCCGGTGCGCTTACAGTCGTCGAATTAAATTCGCATTAGGTGCGCCTTCGGGTCGCACCGCAAAATTGGGCGGCTAGGGGGGCACAATCATACCCAGAATCAGCACGCCTTTTTGTTGGTATCCATACTCCGAAGCGCGAGGAAGGAACTGCCCATAGCTTAGCGCTAGTTCAGACAATTAACCCCAGGTATTTATACTCATTGTAAAATCGGAATGCAAATTTATAGTACTGTAGTATACAAGACTGTACAAAGGTGCTTTTATGCTAAGAAATAAGCTACATCAGGTAGCCAATCAAGATTTACAGCTTACCTATACAGCGATCACCTTAGGTAAGGAATTGGGAATTACTGGTAAGGGGTGCATCTCAGTTTTGCAATTAGGCACAAATTCCGGCGAAAATTCCGACACTTAAAATACTTAAAACACTTAAAACACTTTCCATCTCCTGAGCGAGTTGATGGACCAGCAGAAATTGTGCCCATCGAAGACCATGTATATGATGCAGAGGTTTTAGACTGTCATAATTTAGCGCTGTGTCCCGTTGACAACACAGGGGATTCCATAGATTATGCTCTTTCCCAATCAGGTGATGGTATACTTACCAAGGGTTTTTAATGACCATTCTAGTTTGTAGCTAGAAGCAGATTTTTGCAGTTTTTTTTTCCAACGATAATTCTTATGAAGGATAATACGTTCCTGTTGATTCAGACCGATCTCGACTCTAGAAAAGTTACAGGATCGCTATCAAAGATCGCGAATGTTATCTGGGTTTCTCCAATCTATGGGCCAGCTCATATTGTGGCTTACTTGGAATCAGATGGCCCGGCTGAGATGGAAGAAGTCATAGAAGAAATTCGGGCGAGACGATATATAAAGGCTGTTGATTCCCGTCCGTGCAAAGTGATTCCCGGTTACCATGATGAACCCGGTGTAAAATTCACAAAGGCTGTTCGCGCTTGTTTGATGATTAATGTGGATTACCACACGCTTAAAGAGCGTGACTTAGTTGCTTTTCTCAAGGAAAAGCCTTACTCCGTTCAAGTTCGGGCGTGTTGGGGACCTTCAGATACAATTGCTTTAATTGAAGCGGATAATAATGAAGATTTGCGAAATATTGTCTGTGATGAAATCAAGATTTATGAAGGAGTCAAATCCTTAAGTACACGGGTCTGCTATAAAATGGGCTAGGACGTAGAGTCATGCAAGAAATTCCATACAGTAAACTTGTCAGTTGGTATCAGGAAGAATATTCCAAGCAACAGACTGAATCAGTCTATGGACAGCCGAAAAAGCACCTGCTCAAGTTTTTTGAGATGCTTGACTCCAATGCAGTAGAAAAGACCGTCTTGGATTTAGGATGTGGTGACGGAGCTAACAGTATTGCTTTGGCGAAGAAGGGATACTATGTTACGGGCATTGATAGATCTGGAGAACAGGCTTTTCTGAATCGGGCTGATCAGGAAAAACTAGATAATGTGAAGTTCATCACGGGTGATATTGCAACGTATCCTTTTGATGAAAATGGCAATACATACGGCTGTGTTTTGTGTGCAGGTGTATTCCATCTCTTAAGTGAAGAAACTATCCCCTTAGTGGCGCGAAAAGCCAAAAGTGTGGTTGCTCCCGGTGGACTAATCTATCTAGATGTTGTTGCCAATATGAAGCGCGTGTTTCGTGATTCTGGAGAGGAGTTCATTTTTTCTGGTTTAGCAAATTGGTCGGCTCAACAGGCAAAAGATTTTTTTACTGAGCTACTGTCAGACTGGCTGCTGTTGGACTCGATGTTTTTCCACGCGGAAGCCGACTGGCCAGTGAAAGAAGGTAACTATCCAATTGCACCTTATCATTGGAGTGCTGATTATGTGTGTGTAGTCGCCAAAAATACCAGCGAAAATGTGCATGAGTAGGATAAAGATCGCCCGTAAAATCCCAAAGGATCATCAATCAAATAGTGGGCTAAAAATAATAAATTTTAGCTTCACTAAAAAACTGTCGTTCATTTATTTTAAATCATGCAACTTTCTGATTCGCAAGTAAATAGTTTTGAGTCCGAGGGCTATATTATTTTAGAGAATTGCCTTTCAGAAACTGAAGTTGAAGTGCTTACAAAAGAGTTACCCCAATTGGCGAAAAAGGACGACCTGAGATGGGTAGAAGAGGCATCTAGGAATGTGCGTACTTTGTATATTCCCCATACAAAAAGCCAAGTTTTTAATAACTTAATGCGATTACCTAGACTTTTAAAAGCTGTCGAACAACTCTTAAATTCCCAAGTTTACATTCATCAATATACCCTGCACCCTAAAGTGGCGTTAACTGGCGAAGGTTTTGAGTGGCATAGTGACGCTTGGTACAGCAGAAAAGAAGACAATATCCCTGAGTCCCAATTGGTTGTTGTCCAAGTTTTTATTGATGATGCCACAAGTGATTTGTGTGGTCCTATTGTATTTTTACCAGGTTCTCACAAAGAAGCTATATCAGTAGATCCTTATTATAAAAATTATCAGCGCCCCCAATCGGATCTTGTGCCTAACAATCGTCATTCCTCTGAGCAATGGGGCTTTAGTATGAGCATAGAACAAAAATATCGCCTCAAAAAAGAGCTATTAGCAGAATTCGTCGATAAATATGGCATTGTTAGCCTTAAAGGAAAAGCAGGAACAGTAGCATTTCTTCATGCAAATTTGCTCCATGCCTCAAGCAATAATATTACTCCTTGGGATCGTAAGACGCTACGGATTACTTACAATAGTGTCAATAATCTTCCGTTACATCCAGAAAAACTCCGTTCAGAACCGATTGTCTGGCACGATTTTACTCCTTTATTACCTGTAGCTGATGATATCCTGTTGCAACCAGAGCACTCTCCTGTCTAGCTGGGATTATGCAACAACTCAGGAAAAAGTGATAGTCTTGCTATCAACCCCTTACCTTGATTGAGTGTCATTAACTCGAACAAGAGCGAAAAGTCGATACAGAACTAGCGAAGCTGTTACCTTATGACTCTGAAGCCAAAAACTAGCTAATTTTCTTTTAGCATTACGTCAGATCTCAGTAGGCTTACTTTTGTAAAAAGCATCTTCGCTAGTTTTCTCAAAAAAAGATAGGGTTATCATCATGAGTATTATGACTTATGAAGAGCATTATGCTCTCAGTATGAAAAGCGCACGGTTAACAACCCTAAAGGATTACCTTGAGGACATTGGTCGTCTGAAAAGGGAAGTCCCCCAAAAGCCTGTAGAAGTTGCTCAGGTATTTCTAGCACAAAACGATCTTGAGATGTCACGGTACTCTGAATTGTTTTTTAAAAATATGGGAAAATTTTATGCCCATTATCTCGCCAGTGTACCATTTGTAGCTGAAGAGTTATCCCGAATAGGGTTGACAATGTGTAGATTTGCACAATGGCTATCACAAGATAAACAAGATGATGTCATCAAGTATTATGAACCTACTGGTTTAGATGGTACCAGTGCTCGCACCATTGCTGAATACACCAATGGCTTAGTTAGAACACTAACTGACAATATAAATCTGGTAAACTATGAAGACTTTCATCGACTTCTCAATCATAGCTTCTCCAAATTCCATTCTGGTCCTCATGTCGATATAACTCCTGATTATATTGCTTCTCAGCCTGAGTTGGAGTTGTTTGTCGATGGGTTTGATATCATACACTCAAGTATGACATACCAATTTTTTCATCCTCACCGGGATACTCAGTACTTTTATCTTAAGCGTTTACTCAAAGAGAATGGGTTAATTGTCATCCAGGAAAAACTTCTCCTCGATGACGAAGAAGAATACGAAAGACGGGAACAGATTAAAGACACTCAGTTTAAACCCTTATATTTTACAGCAGAAGAGATTCAGCAGAAGCGTGCAACAGCCCTTGTAAGTCCTGAGGGTTTTCGAGCTGGACAGGTTGATTTTGATACTTGCGTCAGTGCCCTGAAGGGACTTTTCAAATTTGTATACCTAATTTGGAATAGCACGAATTTTTACCAATTTGCAGTTTCAGATAGTGAGTCGGTTATCTCTCAATTTTTTGACCTTCTTCCTTCTGCTTATGTACCTGCCCCATTCTGTGCAGAGACGAATTTGCCAAGAAGGCTGTAGAGCATTTCTATAACAGAACTCTCCTCTGAAAGAGCTAGTGTTAGCTGTAGTGTCTGGCGCAGCTCTATGAGGTTGGATTGTACGCACTTTAATGTATTGTGTTTTATAGCATCAAACAACCTGTCGATATGTCGTATCCAAGTTACGAGGAGTACCGTGATTTTTGTCTGAAAAGTCCCCGGATGACAACCACCCGAAATTATCTGGAGCAAATCGGTAGACTAGAAATACAAGTTCCCAATAAAGTTGTCGAGGTCGATCCAAATTTCTTGTCTCAAAGTGACCCAGATATGTCACGCTATTGGAGCTTATTTAAGGAAAATGTAGGGAGATTCTCCTGGCATTATCATGCTACGGTTCCATTTATAACTGAGGAATCAATGCGCTTAGGCATGACCATGTGCAAATTTGCAGAATGGCTATCCGTTCAGCGAAATGACAACATTAAATATTACGAGATTAGTGGTGCAGATGCAGTTCATGGTCGCACAATGGCTGAATACTCTAACGGTTTGATTAGAACCTTAACTGATTCTCCTGACTTGGCGAATAAGGAGGATTTTTACCGCTTACTAAAACATAATTATTCAAAATTATATCATGGCTCCTTCGTAGATATTACACCTGAATATCTGGCTTCTGAACCGGAGTTAGAGTGGTTTAAAGATGGATTTGATATTGTTCATATGTGGATGACTTTACAATTCTATTGTTCGGATCGAGATACTCAAATCTTTTACATCAAAAAAGTACTGAAAGAAGATGGAATAATTTTATTCAAGGAAAAGTTGTTGATCCCCGATCAAGAACAATATCAGAGAAATGAGGATAATAAAGATAAATTATTTAAGTCACTCTACTTTTCAGAAGAAGTGATTGAATCCAAACGGTTGAATGCTCTGGTAAAAGGGAAGGGGCTGGGTGTTGGTCAAGTTGATTTTGAAACTTGTGTCACAGCAATTAAAAAGCACTTCAAGTTTGTCTATTTGATTTGGAATTGTGGAAATTTTTATGAGCTGGCAGCCTCGGATAATGAGTTAATGATCTCTAAGTTCCTAGAGATTTTGCCACCTCCTTATATGCCTGATCCATTTTCCACTGAAAAAGATTTGCCCAGACAGCTTTGATCCGAGGTCGATAAGGAATTGCACAAATGATAATGTCTCAGCAAATTACCTCTGCCATTACCATGACTCAACTCCATCTGGGTGAGCGAGCCTTACAAATTGATTGGTCTGATGGTCGAAAAAGTACGTTTCATTATTTCTGGTTACGGGACAACTGCCCTCAGTCAAGACTGATTGCAACTGACCAGCGAATCCTTGAGACGATTAATATTCCAGAGGATATCTATCCTAAAGCAGGCTATCTCACCGATGACAATCAACTGCAAATCACATGGGCTTACGATGGTCATGTCAGCCGTTATGATGGGAATTGGCTACGGGCCTATGACTATTCCAATGGTGCAAAATCTCCCCACAGACTCTTGAATGAGCAACCGAAGTTATGGGATGCCACGATTAAAAACGAATTGTCGATTGTTGATTATTCATCCTTTATAACGCAGCCATCGGTAGAGCGAGCTTTTTTGAATCAGTTTCATGCTCTGGGTTTTGGCATTCTCTGCAATGTGCCAACGGAACTGGGTCAAGTTCTCAAGGTTGGACGTCGATTTGGGATTGTGCGACCAACCAGTTGGGGCGAGTTGTTTGATATTAAAGCACGGGTTGAGACCGATGCAGTTGCCTACACCAACATTCCCTTAGCTGCCCATACCGATAGCACCTATCGTAACCCACCACCGAGTATCCAAATCTTGCACTGTCTGGTTTCAGAGACTGAAGGGGGTGAATCAACCTTGGTCGATGGATTTAAGATTGCAGCCGATTTGCGAACCCAAGCCCCCCAGAAATTTGATCTGTTAGCAACCACCCCGCTTCACTTTTATAGTCATACGGTCAATACTGAGCACCATGCCATTAGCCCTGTAATTCGCCTTGATGCTCAGGGTAATGTAGAAGGGATTCGCTACTCCAATCACGCTGTCCAGCCGTTTCTCCTACCTTCTGATGTAATGGAGGCTTATTATGATGCCTATTGCACCTTTGGTCGAATGCGAGAACATAACATCTATCAAATTCGCTATCAACTCCGTCCAGGTGATTTGTATATGGTCGATAATCGGCGGGTGATGCACGGACGGACAGGATTTTCCAGGGGAGGCGATCGCCATCTCCAGGGATGCTACATCGAATATGATCAATTATTGAGCCGTAGAGAAGTCCTAAATCGTGACCAATTTAGTTAATCCGCTCGAACAGATGATTTTTATTGAAGGGGAAAAGCAAGTATGGAAAAAGTCAAGTTTACTTCCTTTGAAACAGGGAATCAGAAAGATTATGATCTGTTGTTTAACAGTTTTCAGAACTATAACTCAGATCTACCCAAACGCATTCTAGGTGCATTAGCCGAATTGACAACTGCATACGGAGGCTATCAAATTACTCGTTATGAACACTCTTTGCAAACGGCAACAAGGGCTTATCGCAACGGTGAAAATGAAGAGATGGTCGTCGCTGCACTTGTTCACGATATTGGAGGAACTTTAGCTCCCTATAATCATGCGGCGATGGCTGCTGTCATTCTTCGAGCTTATGTTTCTGAAAAAGTTTGTTGGATTATCGAACATCACGACATATTTTCCCTTTATTACTGGGGCCATCATTGGGGTTTAGATCGCCATGCTAGAGAAAAATATAAATACCACCCCTATTATCAAAGCGCAATAGATTTTTGTGAAAATTACGATCAAAAAAGTTTTGATCCTGATTATGATAGCCTATCTATAGAGTTTTTTGAACCTATGGTACATAGAATTTTCGCTCGACCTTGCCATAACAGTTCATACCTCCCAAAAAATTAAAGATGATCGTGATAAATATTAGACTTAGATCTTGCACCAAGTCGAAAATTTTCCGATGAAAGTAGGCAGCGGGCAATATTAATAATCCCTGACGGGGTGACAAACAACCTTAAAAGCTTTACTGGGTGTGGGGTGTGGGGTTAGGGCGAACGGGAAACATCAGGAGCTTGAAACGTTGGTAGCAGGGGCTATAGCTTTTTTACAAATGCTCTGCATAAGTGACAGCTCCCGATAGATAGTCCTTTTTAGCACACTTTATTTCTCTGAAGGAGAAACTTGTTATGACAGCTGGGATGAATTCAGATCCCCCCAGAGGTCAAAACCTCGCCAGCACCATCGTGCTGGTAGTGGCTTGGCTTTTGGGGAATATCTGGGCACTGCAATGGCTATTTGAATCATTTAAGTACGCATCACTGCTAAATCTGATGCTAATCGGTATTGTGCTCATGGCTTGTTTGGTACAGCTATGGCGCGATCGCTTAATTATAAATGTGTCAGCAACTCCCACCTTAAGACTCTATCCCCTGTTGCTAATGTTAGGGTCTGGGATTAGTGCGATCGCATTCAGGTGGTTGGTGTATATCCCACAACTCAACTTACTCCTCTTCCTACTGGGTAGCTATGGGTTATGGGGCTTGTTTATCCCACCATCCCTTTGGCGTAAAGGGTTACCTGCTGCAATTTTAGTTGCCTGTGTTGTCCCTTTCAGCACTGAGTTTAACAGTGGTTTGGGTTTTCCAGTAAGGGTTCTCACTGCTCATGCTGTGGAACAGATGCTGTCAGCTTGGCACATTGTAGCTATCTCCTCCCACGACATTATTGTCATGGAAAACGGCATTGCTCAGGTAGATTTGCCCTGCAGTGGTCTGAAAAGTTTGTGGACAGGGACTTTGTTTTTACTGGCAGCTACTTGGTTAGAACGTCGTCAGCTGGGAATACGTTGGTTAATGGTTTGCACTGCGAATCTTGTGCTGCTAGCGATCGCTAATACAATCCGGGTGCTGCTGTTAGTGATGATTATAGAAGTCTGGCAACAGCCACAAATTGCTCAAGTGCTACATCTACCTCTGGGACTGATCGGTTTTATCTTGGCTTGTGCCTTCAGTTGGATGCTGCTGCAAACGGTTCCTCAGAATTCCGGAGGTTTGATGTTGGCCACAACTGTGTTTAGGGATTTGTCATTGCTGGGTAAGGATCAGAAACAAGGACTTACGCGATTAAGTGGATTTCGCCCCCCTGCCCCCCAATTTTGGGGGGTAATGATGTCAAAGTCCCCCAGAATTGGGGGATTTAGGGGGCACTTGCGTAAGTTCTGGAAACAAGGAAGTTTGGAGAAAGAAATCCCATTACGAAGGGGAAATTTAGGATATTGCTCTAATTCCGGTCTGGCACTAAAGGATGGTCAGTGGCGGCTACACAAACAAAACGGGCATCCCCAGGCTACTGCTCTAGTTAAGACTGGTGTCAGCTATCAGTTTCAGCAAAAGTCTAAGAGTATCACTTGGCTGCTGATTTTAGTTATAGCGCTAGCACTGGTAGGTCAAATTCAGCCAATTCAAGAGAAGGTAAATGCGATCGCATCGATTCAATTACCCCAGCAACTGGTATCTGAAGCTTTACCTCTAACGGAAGCTGAACAACGATTTTTTGATAATCATGCCTTACCTATTGCTCAAAAGCAACGGTTTGTCTATGGCAATCTCTCCGGTTCAATGCTCTTGGTAGCTAGTAGCGCTTGGCAAGCTCACCATCCACCAGAATTATGTTTGGTGGGCAATGGTTTCAAGGTAGACTCCATTAAGCCAACCTTGCTCAATCAGTCAGTAAAGGCACGGTGGCTATCTCTACAAGACGGCAAACGTTCAGCAACCTACTGGTTTCAATCACCCCAGGGCACTACAGATGATTTCCTATCCCGAATCTGGGATTATATCGCCCACCGCAATAAGACTTGGGTGCTAGTTTCTGTTCTCTTCGATAGTGAACACAATCCCGATAGTGCTGAGATTCAGACTTTTGCTAGCGCTATCCATGATGCTATTCACCAAAGCTTAACGTCAGCAGTCAGTGGTCAGCGGTCAGCGGTCAGCGGTCAGCGGTCAGCGGTCAGCGGTCAGCGGTCAGCCTTGGCCTTTGGCCACGCTACGCGAACAGCTGTCAGTAGTCAGTGGTCAGCTTATTTTATTCAAAAGCATCTCAAGTAGCCTGACCACAGGCCTTTTGCTGATAGCTGATAGCTGATAGCTGATAGCTGATAACTGATAGCTGATAACTGATAGCTGATAGCTGATAACTAATAGCTGATAGCTGATAGCTGATAGCTGATAGCTGATAGCTGATAGCTGATAGCTGATAACTGATAGAGCAATAAAATGAATCAAAAATCTCTAAAACAAATCCTTGATGTCAGTTTTCACAGTATTTTTTGGCTGTGGAATCTGATGTTTATCACCGTTGTCTATATTGGCATCTTGCCAATTATTGGTATTCCCTTAATCCGAGAGACCTTTGATGGTGCTATTCCGGTTGATTTCTTCGTTACGTTTGTAGCATTAATTGCAGTACCAACTGTCTGTACTGTAATTGGTGCTTGGCCTCTGAGGAAGCAACCAAGGGAGTTAATGCGCTTGTTTTATGGTGTGGAAGCACCCTTGTTTGCTTGGTGCCTGATTCGTTTATTCTTGATCCGGGAATTTACCAGTGTTAGCACCTTAGTATTGGGTACAGTGTTGGTGTGTATCCTGGCATTTGCTGCAGAAGTAGTATGGGGATATGATCCTAATCGTAAACCAGTAGCATGGCTACAACTAATCGCTCATACCTTGATGCTTTTGACCAGTGTTTATGTCGGAGTGTTGCTGTTGTTTTATGTTGTTCCTGCTGCTGGTGCTTTCATCCAAAATTTCTTCAAATTTCAATGGCTAGAAAATCTGTGGTTATCATGGAGCTATATTGATATAATCGGTTTATTAATATTACTCCTATATGGCTTTAGCTTTACCCTATTTCTAGGGATGCCCTCAGCATTTACAGCCCTATATATTCATTCCGGACAGCGCATCTTAAGGGCTTTTGCCAGACAGTATGGGCGCAACCGGGCGATTCAAGGGGCACTAGCTGTGGTGAGTGTCTGGATAATTCTGTTCTTTTCCTTGAATGTACAAGCTCAAGTCGAGGCGTTTAAGCTCCTAGAAAATTACCCAAAAACGAATAGCGATCGCCAAGCCTTGATCGCTCAGTCTGATGTAATTCGCACTGGGTTAGTTAATGCCAATTTGTTCCCCTATCGGTATCTGAGTAGCCGAGAAGAGAATAACCATATCTACGCCATGTACAAAGATGTGTTTGACCTGCCAGATGACCTGTGTGAATTATTACAAAATAGCTACAATCTGGTTATGTCACCGTTTTTGTATAAGGGCTCCCGAGAGGATGTGGAAAAAGCTCAACAGCTTTATGGGGAATTCTTTGATACACCACTTCAGAAAGCTGAACGAAAAGCTGTTCAACATGCCCTACAATCTACAGCGATTATTGACCAAGCTAAGGCTGGTTTGTTGAATATCGATCAAAAACGGGTCTGGCTGCAAAAGCAAGAGGTAACCTTAGATGCCCATGGGGATTGGGCAGATGTAGAAATCTACGAGGTTTATAAGAATAAAACTACTGATGTTGAAGAAGTACTTTACTATTTTTCCTTACCAGAAGGGGCAGCGATTACTGGCTTGTGGCTAGGTGAAACGGATGACCGCAATCAGCGTTTTCCATTTCAAGTCTCGCCACGGGGTGCTGCACAACAGGTTTACAACTCCCAGGTCAGGCGAGTGCGTCCTGTGGACCCAGCGCTGCTTGAGCAAGTCGGACCTCGGAATTATCGTCTCAGAGCATTTCCCATTCCTCGTCCGTTATCCTCATGGGAGAGGAGAAATGGTAGCGATCGCGCAACGGAAATGCATCTGTGGCTGACCTACAAGGTGATGCGACAAGAGAAGGGTTGGCCTTTACCTGAGTTAAACGAACAACGGAATATCTTTTGGACAAATCGCACCAAGCGCATCCGCAATGGTAAAGTAAAACGGGGTTTTTCTGATAGATGGTTAGAAGCATATTTACCAGCAGATCAAGCCCAGCAACCCATGGTCCATCAGGTGAATTTAGGGGATGGCTACCGCATCTCGGCTAAACCGTTAGACCTGTTGCAGAAATCAGCAATAGGAAACACTAACCTCTCGACATTAAAGGATAAGCGGTTTGCTGTCATTCTCGATAGTTCCAGGAGTATGGCTGCTCACGCATCCCAGGTCAAAAAGACATTCACTTGGCTGCAACAAAAGGGTTTTGCTGATCAGAGCTTGACTAACAATGATGCGGATTTGTACATCACTGACGCAATAGATAACAAGATCGATCATCAAGCCAAACGCATTGATGATATCAGTGATTTTAATCCTGCTGAGATCACCTTTTATGGCTCTATCCAACCTGAACAGATGCTTGAGCAGTTTGAACAGTTGCGTGGCAATACCCCCTATGACGGGATATTACTGGTGACTGATCAGGGTAGTTATGAGTTATCTGAGGATAATAACAATGTGGCGGTGGTGGCTGCACCCCTGTGGATGGTTCATTTAGGAAATCAATTACCCTCAGCCTACAATGATACGATTGTAAAATTAATTCAAACTAGTGGTGGTGGTGTCTCTACGGATATCCAAGGGGTGATCCAGCGGATGGCAACTCAAGAAGCCTTGGGGTCATCGGTGGTAAGTGTGGCGGATGGCTATGCTTGGTTTATGGAATCAGCAACTGCTGAGACTACTAGTGAAACTGGATTTGAACCACTGGCGGCCAGGCAACTTATCCTAGGGTTGAGTCGAAACCTGAATGGTTCTCTAGAAGAACTGGATCGGATTCATGGCATAGCCAAGACCTATGACATTGTCAGTCCCTATTCATCCATGATTGTGCTGGTGAATGATGAGCAACGAAAGATGCTCAAAGAAGCAGAAGCGTCGAGCGATCGCTTTGACCGAGAGGTGGAAACTGGAGAAGAAGACTTGAATCAGCCGTCTAATCCGTTTAGTGTTTCCGGTGTTCCCGAACCAGAGGTATGGATGTTGATCTTGATCAGTGCGATCGCACTTTTGATTATTAGTAGACGACAAAAAATTACTGTTGACGGTTAACGCTCAATAGTTGTCAATTATTTCATCAATTAGCAAGTGGGTGCGTTAGGGGCGGGATCGGCCTGATTTTATCGGTTCCCAGTGTTGAAAAACCGAGCCCCGTAACGCACCACCGCCTCTTTGTCCTTTTTACTTTTTCAGACAACACGAGCCAAAATCTCTCCAGCAACTCGCTCCGCTGATTCCAATGCTGATTCCATACCAGGAGATGTGATCGCAGTATGTTCACCTCATCCTACCATGAGGGTCTACTCGTCATTAGTTTGTAGTCATTATTGCATTATTTGATTATTTTAATATTTCATTTTCTTGTTTACTATTACAATCCTCTTAAATAGTTTAATTTTTATGTACTTGCTATGGTAACAAGAAGACAATTTAGCAAAATTGTTGAGGAATTCTAATCAATTGAATTGAGAGACTTAAATGAGTAATACTCAGTCCACAGGATTGCCTGTTTGGGTACAAGAAAGAGATACAGTTATCGCCAATGATGCTGGGGTTGAATGGCGAGAGGGCAAACGCCCTGATTATGCCCAAACTAATGAATTTCTTAAGAAAGGGAGTAAATTTAATCATCCAGAAGGGTCTTTGGAAGCGATCGCTCAAAACTTAGTTAGAACCTTCGAGATGGAAGCCTCTTATAAAGCTAATCCTGAGCAGTGGTTGTCTATTGTTGCCGACCAGTTTCGGATGAGCACTAACGGTGGACCAAAGTACAATGCCCAGACTGTTGCTGATATCGGAACATACAACGTATTTCTTGGAGATACGGAACACTATCGCTCCACAGAGGAAACCTTTGAATCATCCATCGAAATTTTCCATAACGCTTTTCCTAATGGCTTTCTTTGGGAACTGATGGAAGTGCTTTCAGGACCTCCTAATGTCACCTTTAAGTGGCGGCATTGGGGGACGTTTAGCGGTTCCTTTAAAGGTCATGAACCCACAGGAGAAACTATAGAAGTTTTTGGCATCAGTATTGCTCGGGTTACTGAAGACTTGAAGATTGTCTCCTTGGAGCATTTCTTCGATAACAGTTTGTTTCTCAAGCAATTAACATCAGGCTGTCCATTCCACGGTCAAAATTCAAATAATTCGTAAGCATATGCGCTACGCGCACGCTACGCGAACAGCGATCAGCGATCAGCTATCAGCGATCAGCTATCAGCGATCGCACTAAATTTTCAAGAAGAAGATTAATCGTAGGGTGGGCAGTGCTTGACACCGATAAGATTAGCTGAATATCAAGTTATTAGGCACTGCCCACCCACAAGATATTAATTATTAAAATCGTTCGTTGTCTAAATTTTTAATAACATTAATCCGATGGTGGGAAGTGCTTGATAAGAATTGAAAAGGTGAATATAGGGAAGGTAAGCACTGCCCACCCTACATCTCCCTATTCCCTCTTCTCTCTTCCCTATTCCCTGTTCCCTGTTCCCTATTCCCTGTTCCCTAAAATCCAAAAATTGTGTACCTCATAGCTATGATAATTGCTATATAGCAATAAAAAAATTCGGTCAAGTTCTGGTTAACCCCAAGTCTTGACCGAATTCTATTTTGTAAGCTTCCACAAGTACAGCTGAGCTGAACTCAAATCTAAATCACTGTCTTGATGCAGTCGCTCATGGGGGAAACCCCCAAGACCGCGCTGCATCGCTACTGATAAACTAGTACATTCTTATCGAATTAGTCAGCAACTACTCGAAAGTAACTACATCCCAACTCATACTTTATCCTGATGTATACCCCTCCACAAAACGATTTTCACGATTCATAGTCGCCAGGGCGACGCCCTGGCAATTTACTATCCTAGTTTAGGTATAAGTATCGAATCAAAAAGGTCATAACCTGACCAGATTTTCCGGTAGGCTCGAAAGCGCTCCACTCATCGGGATAGGCGTATTTAAGGGAATAGATAGCATTAATTGTTTTGCGAACTTGTTTAGGAGAACCGACCAAGATGTGCTTGACTTTTTTAGGTTTGCGACCTGGGTTTTCAGGGTTGGTATTTTCATCGGAGTTGGGTGGAAGGTTGTTATTCATCAGTAGTAATTCCTTAAAACTGCTTATAATATTAATTTATACATAAAGTAATTTATTGTCAAGGGGTTTAGGAATTTTTTTTTTATTACAAAATATGAAGAGCTTGGAGAGGGTATGGAGTGTGTTTAGAGGGGAAAGTGTGGGTAATGTAAAAAATATATTTGATGATTTTTTGGTGTTATTATCATCAAATATATTTTTTTTATTTGTTTATATTTTTAACGACTAATCGTTTGAGATTGTAGAGATTTTTAACTGTCAGCTGCGCCTTGATTAGAGTTATTTTTTGTAATATTTTTAGGAAGCCGAAATGGCTAACTTTGTATTATACTTGTAATGATTATTAAAATTATAATACAAACATCGCTTTAATAATTTGTAATATAACCTTTAAAATAATGATTATTATTAGCACCACATAGTTGTAATCCTTGGAGAGTAAAGACTGTGGGATGCTCGAACCTAAAATGTGATAACTATGGCTCTACTAATGGCTCTACCAAAAAACCTAATCTTGGAAAATTTGTTAAATTTTTCCAAGATTAGGATGTTACTGTAACCTGGGAATTTAACTGGGTGTATACTATGGAACGGAACAACTTCCCTAGCTGCATTTGCTGTAATCCACTGTTCAAAGAAACTCTGCATGAAGCTTCCACCGCCTGAACGAGGCGGTGGTGTCCTATGCTAACCTGGAACTACGAAGCGTCCAAAGGTCACAAAGGCAAGCCCAGCTTCTAGGCGGTCGTCCAGATCTTTTGCTGGAACGACCCTCACTACCATTTCTGTAAGTGAGCTTAAACACACCTCTAGCACCAATATTGTAAGCACCATTAAGATCTGCGTTAAAGCGCTTACTTGATGGGAAGGTTGCTAGGGAGTAATTTCTTGAATCACGTCTAACCGTACCGGAACCATCATAGGCTAACTTCGAGGTGTAAGCCGCTACGACCTCTATTACTTTGCCTCCCAGTTCAGTCCACTTCATTTCAGTAAAATTGCGAATCTTATCCTTAAGCCATCCGTGAAACCTTTGCCGCAGGTTAGATCGTTTCCGTCCACCTTTTGGCTTCCATCCCTTAAGGTTTTCAAACACGATAGCTTCAGAGTTAAATTGTTCAGCAATCTCAATAATTCGTTTAGAAACGATGTGGCCGATTTGATGATTGATTCTTCGGCATTTCTCATAGGTTCTAGAGCAAAAACCTTTATGAAGTTTGCCCCCTTTACCCATGGTTTTTGATGCCCGTACGGATACAGATTTCAGTCGTTTGTCCCTACGGTCTATGTCTCTCCCCGGATGAATAAATTCGCGGTGGATTACAGTGCCGCTATGAGTGACAACCGCTATTATTGCAGTGGTATTAATTCCCAGATCTACCGCAGTAACGTTAGCTTCTGGTTTTCTTTTTTCTGGCTTACAAGTGAAGGGAACAGACAAATGGCAACATCTCTCATTGAACACCAATGAAGGAGACATCATCTTGTTGGTTGCCACCAAATGACGCTCTCTGAGTCCAGTGATTTGAACTGTTCTCCAAATCCAGTCAGAGCCATTAAAAACTTTAATTTCTACTTGGTCAAAGCCATGTAATTTATAGCATTGACCTTTATACAAAGAGGGGTAACAACCAGTGTCTGCGTTTAGTTTTGGAGGTTTAGCGTCCTTTTTTTTTCTATTTCCCGTTTGCCACTCCCGATAACGAGTAACAAAACTACTTACCTGACCAGCCGAAAACGCGATCGCAGCACGACGCAGATAGCTGGGGAATTTGTAAAAGGATTTATTGAATTGAGGGTATTTTACATTAGGAAGTTTGGCTGTTTGATGCATTAACTTTTCGACAGCCGGAGTTAGTTGATCTGCCGTCAGCTCTCCCAGTTCAGACCAGTGAGCATAAATGATGCCAACTAAATACCGACAAGCACGGCGATACACCTTAACCGTCTCCCCAAATAGTAACTTCTGATCGGGAGTTGGATTAAGCTGCCACTTGTCAGTTCTGATCACCTTAGCTGGCTTTTTCACGCTTTTTAACAAATCCTCCTACAGTTAATATTATAAGCTACAAAACATTAAACGACAATTGCCCATTGATTTTCCAACTTTTTTTGGCTATTGTTATTGCCGTGGACTAACCCCCACCTGAACGTTCGCGTAGCGTGGCCTACGGCCAGGTGGGGGAATGCGTCACACGACTTGTTCAACTGACCCGACGGCAATTGTTATTGGGCACTGCTACCTTGACCGCTGCTGTGTTGATGGGGAATGGAGCTGCCCAGGCTGATACTGAAGAGTATGTCACGTAATGATACCATCGTAGGTGTAAATCCCAGCAGTAACAATCCAGGTATTAATGAAATTGATACCTTAACCGGAGGAGCTGGTGCTGATACATTTGTGATTGGAAATAGCAATAATCCTTACTATGTCGGGGGGGGAGGACCTGCGGGTCTCAATGACTACGCTCTAATTACGGATTTCCAATCTGGTACGGATAAAATTCAACTCAAGCAAGGCATTAACTATACCTTTGGTTCCAACTTTATCGCTCTCGATTCTGCTTCGGGCCAAGACATTATTGCTATAGTTTCTCCTGGCTATGACCAAGGGGATCTGATCTTTGTATAACGACTAGTACACCGTCTCGGAAATAACTGACTAGTTAAAATCTCCTTGATCTGGCCGGTTTCCCCCTGTTCTTCCTCTCCGTTAAACTGAGTACTCGAACCATTGTGATTAATCCTAGGGTGGGCAGTGCCTAGCAACGGGCTTTGCCCAGCTTGGTGAATCTGTCTGGTGCACTGCCCACCCTACATGAACCTGAGTACTCGAACCATTGTGATTAATCGTTTGGTGGGCAGTGCCTAGCAACGGGCTTTGCCCAGCTTGGTGAATCTGTCTGGTGCACTGCCCACCCTACATCAACCTGAGTACTTGAACCATTGTGATTAATCGTTTGGTGGGCAGTGCCTAGCAACGGGCTTTGCCCAGCTTGCTGAATCTGTCTGGTGCACTGCCCACCCTACATGAACCATTATGGGACAGGGGATGGGCGTGAATGGGTACGCTAAAATCATGTCGGGATAATTACCCTTAATAAAAATCTCCCCATCTCCCCATCTCCCCATCTCCCCATCTCCCCATCTCCCCATCTCCCCATCTCCCCATCTCCCCACCCTCCCTCTAATTATGGGTATTCAACCTGACTTGATATAAATCCCCAATTGTCTGATTCACTTGTCTGATTCACTTGTCTGATTCACTCTTTACCCCAAGTTATGACTTTTGTCAATAACTTGGGGGAATTTTTATTTGTATAATAGAATTTCTCAATTCGGTGAAGTGCTTACGTATAGGGGTTTTCCCAGTCATAGTAGTACATATCTACTAAATAATTAAGCTCTAGGGAAAAAAAAATATTAGGCTTCTTGCATAATTATCCAAACATAGGTGGATAGCTGTTATAGATACCTACTTACAATCTCTAAAAAATTCAGGAGCAACTTTCATGAATACATTAATCGGCGGTCCAGGTAATGACTTTCTAGCAGGAGACAACAATGACGATAACCTGATCGGGGGTGCTGGCAATGACACCTTACTAGGTTTGGGTGGCAATGACCTTCTTGATGGGGGTGCTGGCAATGACACCCTGGCAGGGGCTGCTGGGGAAGATTTACTTGATGGCAGAGCTGGCAATGATTTATTAAGCGGTGGTGATGGTATTGATCTTCTAGATGGTGGTGAAGGCAATGATACCCTGATTGGCGATCGCGGTGATGACAATATCAATGGCGCAGATGGTGATGACCGACTGATTTGGAATAACGGTGATGGCAGCGATATCATGGAAGGGGGTGCTGGCTTTGATGTAGTAGAAGTCAATGGCGCAAATGGTGCCGGAGATGACTTTGCCCTCAACCCCTTTGGCCCCAGGGTACGCTTTGAGCGGTTGAATCTCGGTCAGTTCAACCTGAATGTCAATGATGTAGAACGGTTTGAGATTAATGGTCTTGGGGGTGATGACACCTTAACTGTTAATGACTTGTCCGGTACTGATGTAGAGCTGGTAGTCTTTAACGGCGGTGATGGTAATGACTTCCTGGACGGAACCAATGCTGTCTTACCCTTGGTTGGTATTGGTGGTAATGGCAACGACACCCTGATTGGCGGGGCTGGTGATGACAACCTCAGGGGTGATGCTGGCAATGATAGCCTGGTTGGCGGAGCTGGTGATGATAACCTAATTGGAGATGCCGGGAATGACACTCTGATTGGAGGTGATGGCGATGACAATCTGGTTGGTGGAGATGGTGATGATGTCCTAATCAGTGGCAACGGTATTACTACCTTTACGTTTGACAGTGGAGCAGCTTTCAATTCAAGGGATTTGGGTCTCGATAGCATTACTAACTTTATCGGAGGTCAAGACCGAATTAGTCTGGAACAGGACACCTTCACTGCGCTCACTGGTACGTCCAGTGGGGGCTTAGCTAGCAGTGAATGGGCGGTTGTATCTGATAATAGCCAGGTCGCAAGTAGTGGTGCTTTGATTGTCTACAACAGCGAAACCGGCGATCTATTCTACAACCAGAATGGCAGTGCAGCTGGTCTGGGAAGCGGAGCTCAGTTTGCTACAATCGACACCAGCACCTCGGTAGATTTCAGTGACTTTGAGATAGTGTAAGTTAATCAAAAGTTAACTTATTAACTTATCTAGTCGTTTTTTGTTAAAGGTTGACTCTTGACAGTCAACCTTTAACCTTTAACCTTTAACCTTCAACATTCAACCTTTAACATTCAACCTTCAACCTACCCTACGGTAACGCCAAAAGCGAACAACCTTCAATAGTCAACAGTCAGCTAAATGCTAACCCGGAATCAGAACTAGATTCAATCAACTCATTGCCACAATCTATCCAGGCTCAGGTATTTCCTAGCCCCCAGTTATCCAAGTCTTCTGGTATACCGACTTAGTTAAAAATGTCAAAGGTGCTGGTCGCAACGATACCATTATTGGTGATAACAACAGTAATCAACTTACTGGTGGTGCCAGGAGTGACGAGATTACTGGTGGGGATGGTAATGATACCATCGTAGGTGTAGATCCCACCAGTAACAATCCAGGTGTTAATGAAATTGATATCTTAACCGGAGGAGCTGGTGCTGATATATTTGTGATTGGAGATCAGAACAATGCTTACTATGTTGGGCAAGGATTGTTTGGTTTGAATGATTACGCTGTAATTACGGATTTCCAATCTGGTACGGATAAAATTCAACTCAAGCAAGGCATCAACTATACCTTTTCAGACAACTTTATTGCTATCAATTCTACTTCGGGCATTGACGTTATTGCTATAGTTGCTGATGCCTATAACCAAGGGGATCTGATCTTTGTATAACGACTAGTACACCGTCTCGGAAATAACTGACTAGTTAAAATCTCCTTGATCTGGCCGGTTTCCCCCTGTTCTTCCTCTCCGTTAAACTGAGTACTCGAACCATTGTGATTAATCCTAGGGTGGGCAGTGCCTAGCAACGGGCTTTGCCCAGCTTGGTGAATCTGTCTGGTACACTGCCCACCCTACATGAACTGATTGAACAAGTAGGTAGTATGATTCAATTTGCATGTCACCCCTCAGACCCTTTAGGTACCCTCAAGGGTACCCTTTAGGTACCCTCAAGGGTACTGTCAAACCGTAATCTTATCCGAGATAGTATGAATAGTCTAATTGAATCGGCATGGCTGAATTAAGGAATGAATAGGAGTAGGGTTGGCATCCTGCCCATTCCACAAAACTCTTAAAATCATTCCATTATTAAGCAACGCCCTTATAGATAGCTACTCACAATCTCTAAAAAATTCAGGAGCAACTTTCATGAATACATTAATCGGCGGTCCAGGTAATGACTTTCTACAAGGAGACAACAATGACGATAACCTGATCGGGCTTGCTGGCAATGACACCTTACTAGGTTTGGGTGGCAATGACCTTCTTGATGGGGGGGCTGGCAATGACACCCTGGCAGGGGGTGCTGGCGAAGATTTACTTGATGGCAGAGCTGGCAATGATTTATTAAGCGGTGGTGATGGTATTGATCTTCTAGATGGTGGTCAAGGCAATGATACCCTGATTGGCGATCGCGGTGATGACAATATCAATGGCGGAGATGGTGATGACCGACTGATTTGGAATAACGGTGATGGCAGCGATATCATGGAAGGGGGTGCTGGCTTTGATGTGGTAGAAGTCAATGGCGCAAATGGTGCCGGAGATAACTTTGCCCTCAACCCCTTTGGCCCCAGGGTACGCTTTGAGCGGTTGAATCTCGGTCAGTTCAACCTGAATGTCAATGATGTAGAACAGTTTGAGATTAATGGTCTTGGGGGTGATGACACCTTAACTGTTAATGACTTGTCCGGTACTGATGTAGAGCTGGTAGTCTTTAACGGCGGTGATGGTAATGACCTTCTCGATGGAACCAATGCTGTCTTACCCTTGGTTGGTATTGGTGGTAATGGCAACGACACCCTGATTGGCGGGGCTGGCGATGACAACCTCAGGGGTGATGCTGGCAATGATAGCCTGGTTGGCGGAGCTGGTGATGATAACCTAATTGGAGATGCCGGGAATGATACTCTGATTGGAGGTGATGGCGATGACAATCTGGTTGGTGGAGATGGTGATGATGTCCTAATCAGTGGCAACGGTATTACTACCTTTACTTTTGACAGTGGAGCAGCTTTCAATTCAAGCGATTTGGGTCTCGATAGCATTCTTAACTTTATCGGAGGTCAAGACCGAATTAGTCTGGAACAGGACACGTTCACTGCGCTCACTGGTACGTCCAGTGGGGGCTTAGCTAGCAGTGAATGGGCGGTTGTATCCAGTAATAGCCAGGTCGCAAGTAGTGGTGCTTTGATTGTCTACAACAGCGAAACCGGCGATCTATTCTACAACCAGAATGGCAGTGCAGGTGGTCTGGGAAGCGGAGCTCAGTTTGCTACAATCGACACCAGCACCTCGGTAGATTTCACAGACTTTGAGATAGTATAAGTTAATTAAAAGTTAACTTATATAGCATTTCTCAATTCGGTGAGGTACATTTTGGATTTTAGGGACTGAGGCCGTGGGCCACCCTACGCGAACGGAGCAGGGACTGAGGCCGTGGGCCACGCGGGGCGCCTTCGGAGCAGGGAGTAGGGACTAGGGAACAAATCCTGTGTACCTCACTGGTGATGAGAATTGCTATAGTCGTTTTTTGTTGAAGGTTGACAGTCTACCTTCAACCTTCAACCTTCAACCTTCAACCTTCAACCTTCAACCTTCAACCAACTTTCAACCTAACCTAGACCGAACCCCTACGGCAAACAACCTTCATGCTGATTAATCACCGTCCTAATTACAGGAATTATAGTAAAAAATGTTCGATTACTGTGGGAAATTTTTTCTATTAGTGAACGCCTTTCCAAGGACTGTAAAACTGAAATAAGTTGTGAATTATTGTCTAAGGTAATACTATGGCGCAATTGTTTAATATAAATGGGGGTAGGATTCCTAGCTAGATAGGCAATCACCTTCTTCTCTGACTCATCTAACCGATTCAATTGCTCGATTAACATTGCTCTCATTGGCTCAGGAACAATAACTTCCCCCCAACTTAAAAATTCCGATACACTACCAAAAAAAAAGTCTTTAATCGTTGTTACAGCAAGCTTTAACCCTAAAGGATTGCCTCGATAAAGTTTAATGAGTTCCATATCTTGCTCTTGTTCAGACAAACCATTAGCTGCTAATAGTTTCCGAGCATCTTCTGTTGGTAAACCGTTTAGGGTTAATGAACGAGTGGAATAGTTTTTTTTCTCAAGTAACTCCATTTGTAGCGGTGGTTCCCAACTGATTAGGAGCAAACAACTTTGGTGTCTTTCTTGTGCTACTCGTCTAAAAAGTTGACCATAATCCTCATATCCGCCTTGATACTGTCCAACTAAAGTGCCACGGCTTAAAATCTGTTCAGCATCATCGAGTATTACTAAACAGCGATGCTCTCGTAAACACTCTAGAAAATCAGACATCAGCAGGTTGATGTCTTCTGGTAACTCCGATGAATGGTGGTGAGACAGGAATGGAATCAGTTGTGTCAGCAGTTGCTTCAGAGGTTGGGCAGAGGATAGCGATCGCCAAATAATATAATCAAACTCCTCCTGAATCTCTCGTGCTAGCTTGGCAGCTAACGATGTTTTGCCAACGCCTACTATCCCAAGTATTGCTACCAATTGGCTTCCCTTAAGACTAATCCATTGCTTGAGGGTGTTCAGTTCCCTAGTGCGTCCATAGAATGCAGAAATCTGTGGTGCTTCACCCCAATCTTGGCACTGCTGAGGAGTTTTGTATCCAGCCGCTTCCAGCCATATAGAGATATCTCTCCAACTTTTTAGGGTGTTGGATTTCCGATTAGTTAAGGTTTCCACATATCGATACAAACCTTTAGTTAATTGAACGCTAAGTGAGCCACAACTCCAATGGAGAGCAGCAGCAATTTTTTTGGGAGGATAGCCACACAGCAAACCTCTTAAGCATGCTTTTTCCACTGGGGTCAATTTGATTTCCCTATTTGTAGCAATGTTTTTTTTATGAGCTAGTTCTATATACAACTTTTCTAAATTCCACAGCTTGGCTGCTTTGATAAACAGTTCATCTTCAAATCGATTGGTGTTAGATTTCATAGTAGGGAATCCTAATCAAGCTCACGAAATAGCTACCTATTAACTAATAAATTAACTAATCAATAAGGTAGCTATTGGGAGCGTTTACTAGATATATTTGCAAAACGTAGATGTCCCCGATGCTGATAACTATACTGTTTGAAAAAATCAGTTTTTGTTACATCTCTACGTAAGCAAATTACCCGGATTAATATCCCTAAATTGGTAATGCTAAATTGGGAGGATTTTTAAGCTAAGTTAATATTACCATTTGATACATAGGTAATTATCAGGTAAATTCGGTTTGATTTAGGTTGAATTTAATTTAATTCTTAAACTAAACACCCCCGATAACCGATTGACTGATAACTCTAGTTTACTTTATTTGAGAAAATTTGACAGTACCCATTATGGGTACCATAGCAGTTCTCAATTGGGTGAGGTACCTAGCCCTTGGGGTTTATGGGAGTCGGGAGTCGGGAGTCGGGAGTCGGGAGTATAGCGGTTTTCAATTGGGCAAGGTACACAATTGTGGGATTTTAGGGAACAGGGAACAGGGAACAGGGAACAGGGAAGAGAGAAGAGGGAATAGGGAATTTCGGAATAGGGACAAAATCCTGTATACCTCATAAGTATGGAAAACGCTATAGGGGTAATAAAATTAAATGTACCTCATACGTAGGATTAACGCTATATATTTGTTTTTATTCGAGCTGGTGATGCCAAGTAACAAGTAAGCTGGTATTCATTTAAATTTTATTGTTCTGACAGCAGGGGAGCAGGGGAGAGGGTTTTACGGTTTTTTTTATAACTGAATAATACCCAATTTAAATGCGCAACAGCTTAACAATTAACAATTATTAATTGTTTATTTATAATTAATTAATGACTATAGCGATTTTCATAGTAATTAGCTACACACACCTATTTTTTCCCTGTTCCTTTCGAGTGCATCTCAGTTTTGAAATTAGACAAAAATTCAGGCTAAAATTCCCGCGCCCCCGCCCCACACTCCCCGCGCCCCCGCCCCACACTTGCGATATTTTTTACAAATATGAGATGCACCCGTTCCTTTCCCTGTTCCCTGTTCCCTGTTCCCTGTTCCCTTTGCTAAGGCTATACTCCTTGACCTAATCCTAACACCTAATCAACTGCTAATGACCATTAGGTATTTTATAGCTGCTGCGATCGCTAAGGTGGATTCATACCAAAAACAAGAGAAAATTAAGAATGGCTACGTTAGTAACTGAAACTGAGAAGTTATCCAACCTAATTCCGGAATCAGAACTAGATTTAATCAAGTCACTGCCACAATCTATTCAGGATCAGTTAGTTCCTAGCCCCGATTTATCTAAGTCTGCTGGTACACCGATTCAGTTAAATTTGACCCAGATACAACAGTTAGTTCCCAATGATTCAGGCTTACAAAGCTTATCCTCGAAACCTATAATCTCAGGGCCTTTTAACTTTATTATTGGTACTCCCAATCCTGACTTTTTAGTGGGTAGTAACAACAACGATTTCATTTTAGGACGTGGCGGAAATGACATTATTATAGCACTCGGTGGCAATGACCTTGTGTTTGCTGAAGAGGGAAATGACATTGTTATCGCTGGCTCAGGTAACGATTTTGTGTCTGGCGGCTCAGGTAACGATTTTGTGTTTGGCAGTTCTGGTAATGATATCTTGGATGGTGGCTCTGGTAATGACTCCCTATTCGGCGGAACTGGCAAAAACCATTTCATTGGCAGTAGTGGTAATGATGTCCTGGATGGAGAGGAAGGTAACGATACCGTCGATTACACTGGTCTCGGTCGAGCCATTACTCTTTTACCCACGGGAATCGTTAACAAAAGTGGTCTTGGTCAGGATGAGCTGATCCGAGTGGAGACGATTATTGGGGATGCCGGTCAAGCTAATACAATTGATGCGTCTTCTGCTGGTAGTGGTGCCTCTGTGAACGTAAATCTGCAACAGAACAGTTTACAGATTAATGTTGTTAATGGTCCCGTTCTGAATCGCACTGTCCAAAACTTTGTGAATGTCAAGGGTGCTGGTCGCAACGATACCATTATTGGTGATAACAACAGTAATCAACTTACTGGTGGTGCCGGAAGTGACGAGATTACTGGTGGCGGTGGTAATGATACCATCGTAGGTGTCGATCCCAACAGTAAAAAGCCAGGTGTTAATGAAATTGATATCTTAACGGGAGGAGCTGGTGCTGATAAATTTGTGATTGGAGATAGCAAGAATCCTTACTATGTCGGTGGAAAAGGATTTTTGGGTCTGAATGATTACGCTCTACTTAAGGATTTCCAATCCGGTACGGATAAAATCCAACTCAAAAAAGCTAACTATATCTTTGGATCAAACTTTATCGCTCTTAATAACGGCTTATCTTCTTCTGAGAAAAGTCTTGCTTCAGTGGAACAGATTGCTAATGATATTGCTGGAGGTAAGAGTTTAGGTGTTGAATCTCAGCTCACCATAGGGGATAGTTTGGACTCTGTTCAGATCGTGCCTAATTTTAGCTTTGACATTGTTGCTATTGTGTCTGGTGGCTATAACCAAGGGGATCTGATCTTTGTATAAGGATTAGTACAGGGTGGGAGAAATAACTGACTAGTTAAAATCTCCTTGGTTCGTTCCCTGTTCTGTGTCTTAATCCGTTGGTGGGCAGTGCCTAGTAATGCTATGGCTTGGTGAATGGGTCTGGTTCACTGCCCACCCTACATCAACTGTGATTAATCGTTTGGTGGGCAGTGCCTAGCAATGCTATGGCTTGGTGAATCGGTCTGGTTTACTGCCCACCCTACATCAATTGTGATTAATCGTTTGGTGGGCAGTGCTTAGCAATGGGCTATGGCTTGGTGAATCGGTATGGTTCACTGCCCACCCTACATCAACTGTGATTAATCGTTTGGTGGGCAGTGCCTAGCAATGGGATTTGGCTTGGTGAATCGGTATGGTTCACTGCCCACCCTACATCGATTGTGATTAATCGTTTGGTGGGCAGTGCTTAGCAATGGGCTATGGCTTGGTGAATCGGTATGGTTCACTGCCCACCCTACATCTACATCAACTGTGATTAATCGTTTGGTGGGCAGTGCCTAGCAATGGGATTTGGCTTGGTGAATCGGTATGGTTCACTGCCCACCCTACATCGATTGTGATTAATCGTTTGGTGGGCAGTGCTTAGGAATGCGATCGCTAGCTTGGTGAATCGGTATGGTTCACTGCCCACCCTACATCAACTGTGATTAATCCGCTTGGTGGGCAGTGCCGAGCAATGCTATCACCAGTTTGGTGAATCGGTCTGGTTTACTGCCCACCCTACATCAATTGTGATTAATCGTTTGGTGGGCAGTGCTTAGGAATGCTATCGCCAGCTTGGTGAATCGGTCTGGTTCACTGCCCACCCTACATCAACTGTGATTAATCGTTTGGTGGGTAGTGCCGAGCAATGCTATCACCAGTTTGGTGAATCGGTCTGGTTTACTGCCCACCCTACATGAACTTCATAATTTATCTACATGAACTTCATAATTTATCCTTCATAATTCATCTATAATTCATATCTCATCCTTCACAATTTATCCTTAATTAAGATTTTATAATTAATCCTTTATAGGACTTGATTTTATCCAGTAAATGAATTACTATTCTATTCAGAGGACGAAAAAAGATAAATGGGTGGCAAGTGGAATTCTGCCCCTATCGGTAAGATAGCTGTTTTGGCGTTATTCAAGGTGCCCTTACTTGCCTAGTTTGTGGTTTCCAGAATAAACACGGTGCTTAACACTCCCTAGGGTTTTGGGTTATCCCAAAACTCGATTATAGGTATGGGTAACTTCAAATGGGAGCCTATAGAGTTAATCACAAATAATCTCCAGGATTATAGATAGGTGGAGTGTGCAAATTTTCGTTCCCAAGTAAACGAATTATTCACAGGACAAACCCATCTAAATTATAGAATCCTTACTCATCAAAGATTTCAAAATTCATCAGGATAAATACTTATCCTATGAATTCCAGATCCAGTAGGCATTCCAAAATAAGATAGGTTTACCCTGGGGTGATGGCAGCCAAGAACCCTTAATGGTCTTAATGGGAGTTTGACATTTTTGTTTGGGCTCCTTTGGATCTCCCCCATGAGCGACTACTACTGCTGAAAACCTTTCTAGGCAAGGGGAAAAGGTAAATTTCCTAAAGATTCTTGGGGTGCATCTCATTTTTACGGTTTTATCCGGTGGTGCGTTACGGGGTGGGCTATTTCAATGGTGGCGAAGAGGCAGAAAATCAGGGCGAGCCCACCCCTAACGCACCCTACGCAAAATTTACAAAAGTGAGATACACCCGATTCTTGAAAGGGATGCAGTCGGCCAAAGGGGAGGCAGTTTGGAGTTTAAGATTTTGTCAAAGTCTGAGTAATCAACTGCTGATGACCATTAGGTATGGTCTAGGTGCTGCGATCGCTAGATTAGCTACATCCAAAAACAAGAGTAAATTCACCATGGCTACGTTAATAGATACAATTGAGAGCTTACCATCCGGCCTAATTCCAGAATCAGAACTAGAGTCAATCAACTCACTGCCACAATCTATCCAGGATCAGGAAGTTCCTAGCCCCCAGTTACCTAATCCTTCTGTTCCAGCGATTTTGTTCAGTACTACCCAGATACAAGGGTTTGTTTCCAATGAGTCAGACGTAGAAACATCATCGTTGGAAAATCAAATCTCACAGCCTTTTCAGTTGATTCTTGGTACTCCCAATATTGACTTGTTACTGGGTAGTGCCAACAACGATTTAATCCTGGGACTTGAGGGAGATGACATCATTATAGGACTCGGTGGCAATGACCTTCTCTTTGGTCAAGAGGGAAATGACACTATTATCGGCGGCTCAGGTAACGATTTTCTGTTTGGGGGCTCAGATAACGATTTTCTGTCTGGGGACTCAGGTAACGACTCTCTGTTTGGCGAATCAGGTAACGACTCTCTGTTTGGCGGCTCTGGTAACGACTCTCTGTCTGGGGGCTCAGGTAACGACTCTCTGTCTGGGGGCTCTGGTAATGACTCTCTGTCTGGGGACTCAGGTAACGACTCTCTGTTTGGGGGCTTAGGTAATGACTCTCTATCTGGTGGCGATGGTAATGATAGGATCGTAGGTGTCGATCCCACCAGTAACAATCCAGGTGTTAATGAAATTGATATCTTAACCGGAGGAGCTGGTGCTGATACATTTGTGATTGGAGATCAGAACAATGCTTACTATGTTGGGCAAGGATTGTTTGGTTTCAATGATTACGCTGTAATTACGGATTTCCAATCTGGTACGGATAAAATTCAACTCAAGTCAGGCATCAACTATACCTTTTCAGACAACTTTATTGCTATCAATTCTACTTCGGGCCTTGACGTTATTGCTATTGTGTCTGGTGGCTATAACCAAGGGGATCTGATCTTTGTATAACGACTAGTACACCGTGGGAGAAATAACTGACTAGTTAAAATCTCCTTGATCTGGTTCGTTTCCTGTTTTTTCGATCTTTTAATCCGGTTGGTGGGCAGTGCCTAGTAATGCTATGGCTTGGTGAATCGGTCTGGTTCACTGCCCACCCTACATAAACCTGAGTGGGATAGGGGATGCGTGGGAATGCGATCGCTAGCTTGGTGAATCGGTCTGGTTCACTGCGGACCCGACATCAACTGTGATTAATCCGTTGGTGGGCAGTGCTTAACCATGGACTTTGCCTTGGTGAATCGGTCTGGTTCACTGCCCACCCTACATCCGTGATTAACTTATTACCCATTACCCATTACCTACCCAAGGATTTTCTTAAGAAATTTCATAGTGATTAAATAGGTTGGCTTGACACCTGTTGTTCCCAATCCCCCGGAAGCTAAGGTGCTGCCAGTCAACAAAGGGTTATCAGAAGCATAGTAAGCATAACGCAGCTTTACCTTCTCATCAATACTCTTTCGGATCATAGAAGCAGCTTGAATTGCCTTTTGTAAGTGTGCCCCTTCCATCTCCAAGCCAATCACATTCCAAGATGAACTTTTGAAGTAAGCTAAAATATCAGAGTTTTGCAAAGAAGTTCCCATTACTGTCACCAACGCTCCTTCATAAATGGGGATACCATCATCTTGAAAATCCTCACTATTCAGCTCATTAACAAAAGGATAATTATCGGCTGTACCCTCAAAAATATGTGCCGTTGGTAGCATTAAATCTCCCTTTTGTCCCACCAATATTCCTGCTTTTCCCATTACCGAAATCGATTTTACATTAAGTTTTTTGGATTGCCCACCGGTTTGATAAGGTTTGAGTAATTCATCCATAATCTCAAACGCTTGTTCCCCAAAGGCATAATCCATGACTAAAATAACTGGCTTTTCTTCTTCAATTATGTTATGATTAATTGGTAATTCAGGGGATAGCAAAGGGAGGGGTAACATAGCAGTGTCAAAAATCTGTACATGGATATTTGTTCCAGCTCGGTCGGCCAGATAAAACATCCCGTTTTGCAAGGCAAACTCCCTAACTTCTTGGTTTAGGTGGGCGTTTTCTGGCAAACTTAACTCACGGGCAATTTCCTCAATTTTTTTGTCCTGTCCCAAGGTGTGTTTCAGTGCTGATGGCGCAAATAAGCAATTCATCACGCTATGCAAATTCGCACTAATAATATGGAGTGGGCGCTCCCATAAATTGTTTTCTAACACAAAGCCTTTAACATCACTTGCCCACTGCGCCCCGTGGATATGATGTCCAATCCGCTCCCGCAGTGTGGAACTGAAAGTAATTTTGCGATCGCGTTGGGATTGGACTTCTTCCATCGCCACTCGACCCAGCCAATAAATAATATCAAATAGACCATTATTATCAGAGCTGCCCTGAGCCAGGCGATGGTAAGCGTGTCTCGTTTCTTCAAAGGTACGTCCTAAAAGAGTACTTAAGTAAGAAAAGGCTCGATGCTGGATTTCAAGGTCTTCTGACACCAAGGACTTAGGATTATCAGGGGATTGTTGACCTGTAACCATTTCTTCGAGCTTTATCCACTCTCGTGTCGGTTGACCTTCCTCCAGAGCATGGTCTCTAATTTTATTAGCTTCGATATAAATAAAAGTCAGATGGGTAAGAATGTCATAAATCTCGCTACGCCCTCGGGTAATTTCGATCAGCATTGTTTCTTGATCAATCCGGTAGCAATTACGGCGACGTTTAGCAGGAACAATAGTCTCAAATCCTGATTGACTGTACCCTTCTGCTGCTACCAGTTTCACAAAACGACACATTTCAATTCCGCAGGGTAAGCGATCGATAACATAAACTAGACCATTCAATTCCACTTTCTGTGGGTCAGCAATGGAGCCATAAATTTCTGGTTGCAAAGTTAGCAACGCTTGCCTCAACGCTGCACCAGAAGCACCCCCCGGCTTGTAGTATCCTCGGATAAATAGATGTCGCATGATCACGTAAATCCGTTCGATAGCAGCCCGAGATTCTTGAGCGCGAGTTCTTGGCGGAACCGGAATAGTCATAGAAAGGCACTGTTACGATTGCTAGGAATGATATCAAGTATAGTTGGGTCAATTACCAATTACCAATTACCAATTACCCATTACTTAATAGACCTCTTGCAAAAGTATTTTTCTGATAGTGTTTGGGTCAATTATTGTCCACTGTTCCCTATTCCCAGATCCGCTGTTCCCGACAACTGCCGCGAAGTCTAATGAATTGCTTTGTGTTCGCGCTGCTTCAAATCCTGCACCTGTTGTTCCAAAGTAGCGATGCGGTCGATCAATGTCCGAATTACCTTTGCCTCTACATCGGGCAGTTTGTCCTGTGCCAGAGGATCGGGGTGACTTTTTCGTGAAACAATTCGACCTGGAACCCCCACTATCGTGCAGTTATCAGGCACATCTTTCAGTACAACTGAGCCAGCCCCAATGCGAGAGCGATCGCCAATTCGGATGTTGCCTAAAACACTGGCTCCAGCACCCACCACCACATTGTGGCCTAAGGTAGGGTGACGCTTACCTTTATCCTTGCCCGTTCCCCCCAGAGTCACATTCTGGTAAATTAAGCAATAGTCACCCACGATGGCCGTTTCACCAATAACTACTCCCATACCGTGGTCGATAAATACACCTTTGCCAATGGTTGCCCCTGGATGAATTTCAATCCCCGTTAACCACCGCCCCAGATGGGACAAAAACCGAGGCAAGAAGGGAAACTCACGAGAATACAACCAGTTACCAACTCGATGTAGCATTAAAGCATGCAAGCCAGGATAGCAAAAGAGTACTTCTAGCCAATTTCGGGCAGCTGGGTCTCGTGTGAAAATAACGTCGATATCTGCCCAAAGGGTTTGCCACCAACCAAAAGCAAATGAGGAAGTAGTAGACCTAGAAGAAGCATCAGATGGTGCAGCGGGGTTTGTTGGTAGATCAACGGTTTGGGATTTGGTACTGATGTCTTCGCTTCTACTAAAGGTAATAGGTTGTAGCATTTAGATGTCTCCTGAATGACTATGACTTCCTTAGCTTTTGAGAATTATTTCGGGATTTAATCGTAAGTATTCAGCCGTCAGCTGTCAGCCATCAGCTTCAAATAAACTTCGAACGGTAGAATTTAATAGTTCGAGATTAATCAGAATTGAAAGTCTGGAAAAAAGCCCATTGCGCATTGCGCATAGGCTCACGCTACGCGAACGGCGCAGGCTACGGGAACAGCAGATGTCACAGAGATTAATCGAATGCTTACCTCTTTTATTCAAAAGCTGATAGCTGACGGCTGATAGCTGAATGCTTACATTTAATCAGGGGTGATTGGCTCAAATCACGGCTTTATTTGACTGAATGGTCAAAAAATAACCAAAAAAAATTTTGCTACCTCTGAACCGATTATTCCAGTACAGACAAGGCTACCTCCACAATATCATCTACATAAGAACAACATGGATGTATTTTACCTCGGACATTGAAGCCCAATATAACATGATGTAGAAAGCGAGCTAGTTGTCGTGGATTAGCCTCCCTTGGCAACTCCTTAGCGGCCACAGCCCTTTCCAATGTCCGCTCCAAGGCTTTGTCCACCTGCAGGGTTAGGCACTGAACCATCTTAGCCACTGCTGGGTCATGGGGAGCCAACTCCATCATGGTATTGGCCATCATACACCCACGATATTTGGGACAGATTGCCTCAGAAGCCAACCCTCTGATTAGATTACGGATGTTTTCTAAGGGAGAGCCCGGTTCATTTAACCGTTGCTCAATGCAGCTGACTACGGTTTGTCCATAGTGCTGTACTGCCTCCAAAAACAGAGCATGCTTACTACCAAAGGTGTTGTACAGGCTTTGGCGTTGGATGCCCATGTGCTTGAGCAGGTCATTGAGCCCCGTAGCATTGTAGCCTTTAGACCAGAACAGGTCCATAGCTTTTTCTAGGGCTTCTTCCCGGTCGAACTCTAGCTTTCTTCCAACCATAGTTTTAAGTTAGCACAATTTTGACTATATAGTCAAGATTGCCAGCAAACAAATTTCCTCATCCCACACTTCAGTCGGGAGTCGGGAGTCGGGAGTCGGGAGTCGGGAGTCGGGAGTCGGGAGTCGGGAGTCGGGAGAAAGAGAGGGAAGTGTGGGAGGTGTGGGAGGTGTGGGAGGTGTGGGAGGTGTGGGAGGTGTGGGGAGATGGGGAGATAGGGAGCTTGCTCCGACGTCAATTTCTTCAACACCAACAAATTAAGATATAGCGGTTTTCATATTAATGAAGTACACACACCTATTTTTTCCCTACTCCCTCTCCCCTCTCTCTCACAGGGGTAGGTTTTTTAGATTAGGGTCAAACCCACCCCCAACCGCCCACCGGTCGGGGGCTGCTCAGAGGTAGAGGAAAAGAAAAACAACGAATAAATGATGATTGTTAACGACAAATTAAGTATATTGTCTTGATGCAGTCGCTCATGGGGGAAACCACGGCAGTTGCTCATGGGGGAGACCCCCTTTGAAGTTACCGTAAGAGAGGGTCGCCTTTATAGGGACAGGTTATGGGTCATACTTTTAAGTTATATGAAATAAGGCGACCATCTCTAAGGTTTCGTCTTTGACCGCACTGCCTCCCCAAGACCGCGCTGCATCGCTTTCTTATACCCCACACCCCACACCCCACACCCCACACCCCACACCCCACACCCCACACCCCACACCCCACACCCTCCCCATCTCCCCATCCTCACCCAATTGAGAACTGCTATATTTCGGCATCTTAACTCTGTCTCAAGTAATTACTTCATCAACGGTTAAATTTGATTAATAAAATTCCAAAACTTATCAAAAATTCTATTTGGTATATCGGCCAATTTATTAGTTGGTATCTCCTCAGAGCATAAGGGTCTCATCCAAACATCAAGATTTGTTTCAATTTTAGATCATTGAGTATTGTAGGTGATAACTTGAATAAGGTAAACCAAAACCAGTTTTTCATGTATAAACTCACAATTAAATTTTAGGAGATTGAGATGGAACATAGCCTTGGATATCAATTTCAAGCAAGTTCTAAAGACGGGAATGCTTTGGTGCAAAGTCAAGCGCAGGCTCTAATCTATAATAGATATCCTAAATTGCTTCGGGCTTTGAGTGATTCTCTAGCGATTTTTGTAGTGAATGAAGTGGTCTTTACTGAAATTAAAGAGTGGAAAGATAGAGATTATATATATCTGAGTGCCTTGGCAGAGACGATAAAATTGAAGGTTCGAGATACTTTAAAAGGAAGTCCTGGAAAAGGAATTCTTGGAGAGGATATCGTTGAGACTTGTGTCAAGGATTGGATCAAGTCAATTGCTCATGAGCTTGACAATGCTATCAAACCTATTTTAGAAAAAAATACCTCAAACAATAACCCTATAAACAAGCTCGCTTTTAAGGAAACAAACCTAACATTTATTCGAGTGGGAAATGTAGACTATGAGTTGGATGTTGAGAGACTTGTAGAGATTTTATCCTCATCAGAAATTGTCGGCGCAATTGTTGTAATTATTGTGCCGGTAATCGGTGCTATTCTAGATGTCCTAGTGGAATATATTGTTGCTCTGGTTCTGATCTATATTCTCGCTACATTTATTGCTGCTACTGGGGCAGGTTTGTCTATTGCTTTACCGTTATATGCTAGAGCAGTGGCCCTGGCTTCGCAAGTGGCAGAAAGTGAAATAAATGTAGTCAGGGAACTGGGGGGAGGAATTGGAGAGTTTGTTGCTGGCGATATTAGAGGTCAGAATTACTCGACATGTATGAGACACCAATTTTATAGCAAGATTATCGATAAAAAATCTGCCCTTAAATCAGATATTGACAAAAAAATTATCGAGGCATTGGCTAATAATCATCAACTGAAAAGTCAAGTGACTAGAACCTGTATGCTTGCTTGTTGTATGCTGAGTAAAAAAACTCATCAAAAAACTATGGAAAAAACTATGGAAGCGATCGCACCGTAAGCATTCAGCCGTCAGCTGTCAGCAGTCAGCTGGATGCTTAAGGCAACGGAGTTGCTGAACTAGCCCGTTTTCTTCAAATTGCTATGGGTTCAGCCAGTGAACTTGAAGATCACCTGTTACTGGCTTACGATCCTAACTTAACTCTTAGCCAAAGACTATGAATCCCTGGCAGGTTCATGTAGCAGGTTGATGTAGGGTGGGCAGTGGATCAGACCGATTGACCAAGCTTACCAATCCTGTTGCTAAGCACTGCCCACCCTAGGGTTAATCACTTGGTTGATGTAGGGTGGGCAGTGGATCAGACCGATTGACCAAGCTTACCAATCCTGTTGCTAAGCACTGCCCACCCTAGGGTTAATCACTTGGTTGATGTAGGGTGGGCAGTGGATCAGACCGATTGACCAAGCTTACCAATCCTGTTGCTAAGCACTGCCCACCCTAGGGTTAATCACTTGGTTGATGTAGGGTGGGCAGTGGATCAGACCGATTGACCAAGCTTACCAATCCTGTTGCTAAGCGCTGCCCACCCTAGGGTTAATCACTTGGTTGATGTAGGGTGGGCAGTGGATCAGACCGATTGACCAAGCTTACCAATCCTGTTGCTAAGCACTGCCCACCCTACGGTTAATCACTTAAACCTTAAACAAAGTTGATATCACTAAAGGAGTTATACCCATCAGGCACGATAGCGATGATATCAAACGAAACAGGAGCAAAGAATCGAGAAGAGCTGCTGGTATCCTCTATTGCCGAAGTAGAGAAACTGGTTTGAGCACCAACACCAGTACTCACCTTAGAAAGATCTGGATTATTACCCTTGACTATGCTGTCAACAGCATTCTCAACCTGAGCCAGATTGGGTTCACTGCTTCTAGCTGTTCCCGCAGCAACACTGTCAAACTGATTAAAGATGAAGCCTTTCCGTAGAGCGATAAAGTTCCGTCCAAACAGATAGTTGCCTCGTTTGAGTTGGATTTTGTCCTGACCACTTCGGAAATCATCAATGAAAGCGTAGTCGTTTAACCCAAAGATTCCACCACCTTGATAGTAAACATTTCTCGAATCTCCTAGAACAAACTTATCGCGACCGGAACCTCCAGTCAAGATATCAATCTCGTTTGTTCCTGGTTTAAAACTAGACGGATCAACACCAACTATAGTGTCGTTACCACCACCACCAGTGATCTCGTCACTTCCTGCACCACCGGTAAGTTGGTTATTTTTATTATCTCCAATAATATTGTCATTGAGGGCGGCACCTTTGACATTAACAAAGTTCTGGACAGTGAAATTCAAAGTAGAACCGCGAGCAATATTCACCTGCAAGCTTTGGTTTTGCAGATTCACCTTCACAGAAGCACCGGAGCCAGCAGAGGAAGCATCAATTGTATTGGCTTTACCTGGAGTTGCAACAATTTTCTCAACATCGACAAGCTCATCCCGACCAAAACGGCCTTTGTCAACTATACCCCTAGGTAAGAGGGTAATTGCTGTACCCAAGCCAGCGTAATTAACTGTATCTTTACCGGCATCACCAAACAAGACATCATTACCACTATCGCCAAATATGGTGTCATTTCCGAAGTCGCCAAACACAAAATCGTTTCCACGACCACCAAACATCCTGTCGTCACCAAAGCCACCAAACATGACGTCAGTGCCATCATTACCCAAGAGTATGTCGTTACCCCCAAATCCAAAAATTACATCATCTCCACCGAGACCAAGAACGATATCAGTAGAGCCAGTACCGACCAGAAGGTCACTACGGGGAGTACCGATAATGAAATTAGGGAAGAAGAATGGCAAAAACGGCCTAGTCAGACTAGACGATGTACTGGGCCCGATAGAAGGTTTTGTTGCGATACCTGTTGTTGTGATACCTGTTGACAATGACGCTGGTGTAGCTGATGTTAACAATGACCCTTGTACAGCTGACGTTTCTGAAGCGTTCAAGCCTAAAGTACTCAGGGCAGGTGAATTAGTCAAGGCTACATTACCCAGGGACTGGCCATCGCTGGCAGCTAAACTAGACAGCGCAGCTGGAGCATTGCTGGACTTGACTTCTGTTACCTGTTTATTTTTAATGGAGTCGGGGATTAGGTCTAGTTTGTCTTTTGCTGATGGTTGGTTTTTAAGGATTGCCTGTTGAACTGTGGCCATAATGTCTTCCTTAGCGATCTATGGTATTTCGATGAAATCCCATCAAGACAACCCTTGTAACGCCAAATTGGCTTTGTGATTGATTTGTAACGCCAAATTGGCAATAAATTTGCTAATTGGTAATGGGTAATTGGTACTTTATGATTACCTATCACCTATTACCAAATTACCAAAAATCTAGCAACTATTTGGGATGTAATTAACCAAACTTGAGATTACACAAACTTGAGATTACACAAACTTGAGATTACACAAACTCGATATCAGATTGACTATATCCGTCGGAAACTATAGCAATGATATCCAAATTAGAAACTATCCGACCGGACTCCAAGCTATCACCAGTGGTGTGAGCACCGAGACTTGACCCAGAGTCATTAATAACGCCTTCAGATAGGTTGTTAACAACGGTTTCAGCTGAAGCAACACTACTCAAATCATTATAGTAGAAGCCTTTGCGCACAGCAATAAAGTTTCTTCCAAACAGATAGTTGTCTTTTTTGAGTTGGATTTTATCCGTACCGGATTGGAAATCGGTAATTAGAGCGTAGTCATTGAGACCCAAGAATCCTCGCCCTTCATAGTAAGTATTCTTGCTATCTCCCAGAACAAACTTATCAGCACCAGCGCCTCCAGTTAGGATATCAATCTCGTTAACTCCTGGACTCAAACTGTTGGGATCTACACCTACGATAGTATCTTTGCCACCACCACCAAGAATTTTGTCACTCCCTGCGCCACCAGTAAGTTGATTATTTTGGTTGTCACCAACAATGGTATCGTTGCGTCCAGTACCTTTGACATTGACAAAGTTTTCGACACCGAAATTCAGCGTGCCATCACCAACAATATTAACTTGTAAACTTTCCTTTTGCAGATCTACATTCACAGACGCAGTAGTACCAGCAGAAGAAGCATCGATAGTATTAACCTGACCCGCATCCCCAATGACTTTCTCAACCGCAATCAGCTGATCTTTGCCCAAACCACCTTTATCAACGATTCCAGTTGGTAAGACAGTAATGGCTCTACCTAGACCAGTGTAATCCACTGTATCTTTTCCAGAGCCACCATCGATGACATCATTACCAGCGCTACCACTAATGATGTCATTACCACCGCCACCGCTAAGTTTGTTGCTTAGTTTATTACCAGCAATAGTGTCGCTCAGTCCAGTACCTTTGACATTAATAAAGTTCCGCACAGTGCGGTTTAGAAACGGACCACCGACAACATTGACTTGTAACTTCTCCTGTTGCAAATCAACGTTGATAGAAGCACCAGTACCGGCAGAAGAGGCATCAATGGTGTTAGCTTGATTGCGATCGCCAATAATAGTCTCTACTCGGATTAGTTCATCCTTGCCAAGACCATTTTTGTTAACGATTCCCGTGGGTAAAAGGGTAATGGCTCGACCCAGACCAGTGTAATCTACCGTATCTCTGCCATCTTCTCCGTTGAGAGTGTCATTGCCTGTACTACCGATGAAGAGGTTATAACCAGTTCCCCCAGACAGAAAATCATCACCATTCCCGCCATCAAGGGTATCCTGACCGGAACTACCAAATAGAAAGTCTTGACCATTGCCACCAGATAAAAAATCGTTACCAGACCCACCGACAACAACATCATTTCCATCTTCCCCAAACAGAAAGTCATTGCCACCGAGACCAAGAATAATGTCATTGCCCCCGCGACCTAAAATAATATCGCTATAGTTAGTGCCGGGCAGAACGTCAGCACCGGGAGTACCGAGAATAACGTTGAACGGTCTTGGAAATGGCAAGAAACGTTTCGACAATTCATCTGAATCTGACTGGGGAACTACCGTTAGGATATCCTCTGAGATAATCTGAGTAGTGGTAGTTGGAGTTTTACTGCTCTCGCCCTCAGGAATCAGGAGTGATGGGGAAACTTCCTTTAGTTCTTCTAGTTCTGTTACCGAAATATCTTCGAGGTATTCCATTAGATTTATTAATTATAAATTGATTAATTTGTGTCAAAAAAAAATCTACAACCTTTCCCGACAGGATAATAATTTTCCTAGGTTAATTAGGACTATTTTTTTTATGTATCTTTAGTTTCTATCAAAACCAAATCCCAACTGGGTTTGTTGCCAGGTTGGCAAATTGTGACTAATGGTTGTAAGCATTCAGCAGTCAGCAGTCAGCCGTGAGCCTTGGCCTTTTGGCCAAGGCTTTGGCTGATAGCTGATAGCTGTTCGCACCTCAAGCAGCGTGGCCATTCGCGTAGCGTGGCCAACGGCCAAGGCCAAGGGTGCGCGTAGCGCATTAGCTGAATGCTTACTAATGGTTTTTGTCCTATAGCAGTTCTCAAGGTAGTTTCGTCTTGGGTTAATGGGAGTAGGGAGTAAAGAGTCGGGAGTCGGGAGTGGCCGATGGGAAAATTGAATCTACCTGATAAGTATGATCAGCGCTATACTAATTCTGGAAATTACCGCTACACATGGATTTCATCTAGAAAAAAAACCGTCAAACCCTTTCCCCTACCCCTGTGAGCCCCACACCACACCCCACACCCGATCACCCCACACCACACCCCACACCTGAGGTCAAAGTTAAAAACCTACCCTTATGAGCTCCCCTGCACCCGAAGCTCCCCTGTTGTCAGAACCATGGAATTTAAATGAAGACCAGCTTATGTAAGATATTCTCTAGTGAGATTAAGGGTAACCTATAACTCAGTAAACTTAATTATGTTAACTTTTAAATAGGACAGTAATGACTAATTTAGGGGACAACCTTAAAAAAAGACGAGAATCCCTAAATATCACCCAGCGGGAAATCGCTCATGAATTGGGCGTAACTGTTACCACGGTGCAAAATTGGGAAGCGGGCAGGCATATCCCCAAACTCTACCCAAATCAGCTCAAGGTATTGTGTGACCTGCTGAAAGTTACCCTAGATGAATTGGCAAAGTGGGTAACTGATTGAACTGTTGGGATCCAGCTAAAAAAAAACGCCCCATATGGGGCGTAACCGTTTCCTATTAACCTGGGACAGTGTCCTAACAGTTAATCAAAAAACTAAAACAGGAGAGGATTATCGGTGTAACCACCTTGCCATTTTATTGGCTACTTGTTACAGCGCCTGTGAACTAAACTTTTCGCAACAAAATCAGAAAAAATTTTTTGGGGCAAAATCTGTAGGGAATAGGGAGTAGGGAATAGGGAGTAGGGAGTAGGGAGTAGGGAATAGGCAACAGGCAACAGGCAACAGGCAACAGGCAATAGGCAACAGGCAACAGGCAACAGGCAACAGGCAACAGGCAACAGGCAACAGGCAACAGGGAAACAATCTTGTTCACCCGATTACTATGACAACCGGAATAAGCGTGTTTTTATATGATTTGTAAACAGACGTATTGCAGGAATTGGCTTGCATACAAGAGGCAAAAGGCAAGATGGGAAAGAGATTCGGAGTGTTATTTGACAATAAAAAAATACCTCAATGGTTTACATCTCATTTGGAAACCATTGAGCGCGATCGCTAATACAAAAAAATGCCCGTGCCCAGGGCATTTTGTCAGTTATCCTACGGAGTAGTGTGTGAAGTACCCCAGCCTGCTTGACCTTTGGTCACGCTACGCGAACGCTGAGGCTGGGGCTTCCAATCTCAACTCAAATCAGGGACGGTCTTATTCGTCAAATGGGTTTCCCGCTTCATCCGCCAAAGCCTCAACCAGCAAGCTGATCAAAGGTCTTACTCAGCGTCCACAGGCAGACATCCGCCTTCCGCAGACGTATAGTTTTTTTCGACAGACTTACCTTGGAATTACGACTCTATGGTCAACCAGCTGGGGCTTGTCTCTTCCCTGAGCTGGAGCTAGTACTTTTACACCTTTAAGGTAGCCTTTTAGTCAGTCAGGCGGGTCATCGACCAACTTTATTTTAGCACGAATCGTCATAAGTTGTCGTCTCGCTATCCATCCCCACCGTGAAAGACGGTGGGGAATTCCGCGAGTTTTGTTAAAACGTTGTCTTTGTAGTGGTTGTGCTCCGTGACATACTCCCACACTGACTCTTTGAGTGAGCGTGTGGGCTTCTTACCAACTCCACCCAACGGTATCGGCTTTCGCCGACCCTGCGCGAACGGATACGTAGGCTTGCTTTATTAACGACACGGTCAGAAGTTACCGCAAGAATAGGGCAGCCTTTATGGTTAGTCGGTTATGCGTAAAGAGTTAAAACTTTATGATTAAGGCTGCCCTATTCTAAGGTTTCCTCTCCGGGATGCCCCGACCCGCCGGAACAATACAATAAGTTGTATTTTTGATTAGTAGGTGGCTGACTTGCCCAGCATTTAAGGCCGTAGGCCACGCTACGCGAACGGCTTTTTTTATCAGTATTATAGCAATTTTATAATACCCTGTGCAAAATTCATCCCACACCTAATGCGTAGCATTAGGTGTGGGATGAATTTTGCCGGACAGCTAAATGCCCACATCACCAAGAATATCTGTCTTCCAAATCGCTAATTATGCGCCTAAGCAGCCATTTCTTCCATTATCATCGCCATTTGCTGCTTGGCACGAATGTTTTTCATGTGCTTCTTCACGGTATTGAGGGTAACAAACAGTTCCGCAGCAATCTCTTTGTAGGAGTAATTGACTCGACGCAGTAACCAGACTTCTGCTTCACGGGCAGTTAAGCCATATTTGTGAACTTCAGCTAGGGCTATACTATGAATGGATTGACGTTGGTCTTCGAGGGTAACTAAAATATAAGGCTGCTCAGATATCCTCAGGTTGAGCCATCGAGCCCGAATCCGAAACGTTGTGGAGTGACTCGTAGTAATCTCTGAATCTATAATTACAGATTGATCGGGATAGAATTCATCACTGTCTTTCAAGGCTTGGCAGACACGCCAGATTTCTTGAGGCACCACCGTAAAATGTTTGCTGTTCGGTGTAAGTTGCTCACAAAAAACACGAGCGGTTTGATTGCTATGAAGCAACTCTCCTTGTGTATTCAGAATTAAAACACCGTCAATAAAACCTTCTAGTACTCCTTGCAGTAGACCATTGTCTAACTGTTGCACCTGAGGAGCGGATTTTTCTAGAGTGTTGGTGAGAGTATACATGGTCTGTTGACGCACTAACTGGATTTGAAATGTAATGGTGCTTTTGACCCATTAAGAATTAAATTCGCCACGGGTCGCACCTGTTGAATCACAATTGGCTTAGCCATTTGTTACAGCACCTCTCAACCAGGGTTTTCGCAAAAAATCGGACAAAAAATTTTTTTTGGGGTTTTTTGCGAAAAACCCCCCGATCACTCGTGTAAATAAATACTGGGTGACTTTTGCCATTCCCCAACATTGATGCCTAAGATGTCTAGGGATGGTCAATACTGAGTCCAGTCTTCGGGCTGCCCTTTGTAGCGCTTCTGATCAGGAGTAGAGGTTAGTAGTTAGTGTAAGCATCTACCAACATAAACAACAAACTACTAACAATTAACTTGAGAACCGCTATCGATAGACTAATGCGTACTAAACACGATTGACCGTAGGTCACGCTACGCGATCGCATTTACAACAGGGACATAACCGATGAAAAATCTAGATCGAATACTCCGTCAGCTGATAGCTGAAGCATGTAATCATCCACCATTAAGTCTGGAACGTCGGCAAAAACTGAGCGAGGTACATCTACTAGTGATGAAATCCGGCAAACTTTGGAAAGAATATACCTCATATTATAATGACGCTCTCCAAGAGATGTGGGAATATTGCTGTGGCCATCCGGAAGAGTATGACCCGACTATCAAAGGTGTGATTACTTGGCTCGACGATGAACTAAAAAAGCGACTGAGACGATTTCGAGATGCTGGCTATAGGCAACAGAAGCGGCAAATTACTGGCCTAAGCACAGAGGAAGGTAAAACTATTGACCCTGTAGATAGGGTACCAGCTGCTCCTGATCTACAACCAGTTATGAAAATTTGGCAAAAAACCTTGGATTGGGTAAAGACAGACCCAGACGGAGTGTTACGTCAGACTTGCTTTAGGAAACGCCCTGAGATTAATGCCCAAGTCCTAATCCAGCTTCGACTCCCTCCTGATCAGCCTTGGAAAACGATTGCAGCAGAATTTAAGCTAACCCCACCAGAAGCTAAAGATTTGCCCAAATTCTATAACCGTAAATGCTTACCCCTGTTGCGAAAATTTGGTGTATGCGAGGGATATATAGAAGAAGAGTCAAAGACTGGTCGCTCGAAAAGCACCACAAAACCCCAACCTAGGAAAAAATCATGAGACACAACGCCAACATGCTATCAGATTGGTCAATCCCCATGCCGATTACCCAGTCAGCCCTAGGGATAGCCCAGCAGTTCGCTCAGTACCAACCCAACCAGCAAAAGGCTGAACAAGTCTATCTCAACACCCTGGCGGTGTGTGCGGTGAATAACTATTTACGGATCCTGGGTATTCCGACTGACCTAACTGCAGGGGATAGCTGGAATTCAGTAGTGCGCTTGGCTGAAAATGTGGCTGACCTGAGGGTAACCGGTTTGGGGCGCTTGGAATGTCGGCCTGTCAAACCCGGTGATTTGACTTGTCCCATTCCCCAAGAGGTTAGATTTAACCGGATTGGCTATGTAGTCGTTGAGATTGATCAAGACCATACTGAAGCGACGCTGTTGGGATTTTCCCCAACCTCGGAAACTAGTCAATTAGTCATCCACCAATTGCGATCGCTAAAAGATTTACCAGCCTACCTCGATCAATTCCAACCTATGACACAACTTAGTCAATGGTTGGAGCATATTTTTGAAGCAGGTTGGCAGAGTGTGGAAACCCTTTTAGGTAACCAAGGTGCTGAGCCAGCTTTCGCCTTTAGAACCAAGTCTGATCAAACCGTTAAGCGATGTAAACAGATTGAATGGGGCAAACCTAATCAAGGGGTGGCTCTGGTTGTGGCACTCACCCCAGAATCCGAAACAAAGCTGAATGTTTTCCTACAACTCAATCCCATCAATGGTCAAACCTATCTACCCCCCAATCTGCAGTTGCTCTTGCTAGATGAGGAGCAAGAAATGCTGATCAATGCCCAAGCCAGAAACCAGGATCAAGCCATTCAATTGGATTTTAGTTGCGAACCCGGAGACCGTTTCAGTGTCAAGGTTGCTCTGGATAAAGCCAGTGTGATCGAAGAGTTTGTAATGTGAAACTAGGATTGATCAAATTAGGGAACTCAGAACACGGAACTCAGAACAGTAGGAAAGAGCGATGCAGCTGTGACATACTCCCACACTGACTTTTACAAGTTCAGTGTGGGCTTCTTACCAACTCCGGCTAACGCCTCGGATACTCGGTAAGCTTTATTTCCGACGGGATGCCCCACCGCCAACTTCAATATATTTATCGCCGCATTTGTATCGCGATCTTCTGTATACCCACAATCAGGACAAGAATGAATGCGGTCTTTTAGTTTTTTTGGTACTTTCTTTCCACAATTGGAACAGTTCTGGCTAGTGTTTCGGGGATTTACTGCAACTGTAACCAAACCAGCATTCTCGGCTTTGTTTGATAGTATTGACAGGAATTGACCCCAGCCAGCATCAAGAACCGATTTAGCCATTTTAGTTTTGGCTAAACCTTTAATATTCAACTTCTCATGAGCAACTAGGTCATGATTGTCTAGCAAGTTCTTAGCGGTTTTGAAGTGAAAATCTTTTCGGGTATCAGCTACCTTTTTATGAGCTTTTCCTAACCTGCCTACAGCCTTTTTTCTGTTATTGCTACCTTTTTTAGATCTGCTGACAGTTTTTTGGATTTTCTTAAGTCGCTTTTGAGCCTTCCGATAGTACTGGGGAATAGGGATCTCTGTTCCATCGGATTTAACAAGGAAAGACTTAAGACCCATATCTATGCCAATAGGGTTCGATGCTTGTTCTACTGGAATTACACTAGGAATAGTGTCATCCTGTAGTGACAAGGTTACATAATACCCATCAGCTTTACGTGTAACTGTAGCAGTTTTAATCTTGAATCCGTCTGGGATAGGTCGATGGTAAACCATCTTTACCCATCCAAACTTAGGTAAATTTAATTTATTTCCTTTAATAGGATTTTTCGAGAAAGCGGAAAAAGTTAAGGATCTGTAGCTGTTTTTACTTTTAAATCTAGGTCTACCGCTTTTTCTGCCATTACAATCACCTTTCAGGTACCTTTTGAACGCCAGGTCTACCCTTTTGACGCAATCCTGTAAGACATTAGAGTGGATAGCTTTGTACCACTGTCTATCTTTCTTCAATTGAGGTAAAGTTTTCTTTTGAGAGAAGTAATCAGGATTATCTCTCAAAGTTGGTAAATGGCAAACCAAAGGACAGGAGTTGATAGAACAGCGATTTTGCTCGTACCAGTTAAATCTATCAGCAAGCAAGTAATTGTATTGGCAACGTAACATATCAAGCCATATTTCTATTTCTGCTTCCTGTGATTTTGCTAGTCTTAACCGATATTGATAGGCTGTTATCATTATTGTCAATTTATGTTTCTCGACCTATTATTAGTGTAGCAGTAGTAGTAACAAGTGTCAACCCATAATGAAAAATCAAAAGCTTGTAGTTAGAGTTACCGAATTTGAGAAAAGACAGTTACAGGAAGAGGCCGACAGAAGAGGAATGACCTACTCAGAGCTGCTCAGAAGTTTTATAGCTCGCCTCCCTCTCCCGAAAGACTCTGTGCAAAATTCCTCTCACACTCATGCTACGCATTGAGATGTGAGGCTCCTTTTGCTAGAAAGCTGACTCCAGTAGGGAGTAGGGAGCGGTGCGACCCTGCGCTTTTTCAAAGCTAAGCGTGAACGCGCACTCCCTGGGAGTAGGGAGTAGGGAATAGCGGTCAGAAAATTGACTGTAGCTCATAAGTATGATCAACCCTATAAGCTGTCGCGCATTTAAAGGACCTTTCATTAAATCAGGAAAAAACCCCTGAAACTCTTTTACCTTCTACCTTCTGCCTTCTGCCTTCTGCCTTCTGCCTTGCTGTTGTGCAATTTAAATGCACAACAGCTTACCAACTCTGGAAATTACCACTACACATCAATTTCATCTCCCCATCTCCCTATCTCCCCATCTCCCCATCTCCCCACCCTCCCCACATCTCCCACACCTGCCACCCTCCCTGTCTTGCCCTATTCCCTGTGCCCTAATAAATACGCGCTATAACTGAAAATAACATCAGACAAAATGCTGATTTTTGACGGTTAACTGTCAACCGTCAACCGTCAACTGTTAAAAAACTAACCAATGGCAAAGCTGGTAACTCTTAAGCTGGATGGGGATTTTGAGGAAGGTTTTCGGGTCACTCTCGAAATTGGCTCAGAAGGCGAACGTCCTGAAACAGAACTTACTGGCAGATTGCCTCCAGCCCCCAACATCGTTAACCACTATCGTGAGTGGCGGTCAAGCTATCGCAGTCTGGGCAGCTCTTTGCGAGCAATCAAAATCAAACGAGTGGCAATCGGTGGTTCCATCAACAACCAGAGTCAGGGATTATGCGATCGCTTAAATCGGTGGCTCCGTTCAGAGTTATTTAGTCCACTGCGGGAAAAGTGGCTAGAAAAAGTGGGCACTACCGAAGAAGTCCGGGTGCTGATTCGTACCAAAAATCCCCAGCTCAGGCAGCTTCCTTGGCATCAGTGGGAATTTTTAGAGCGTTACCACCAAGCCGAAATTGCCCTAAGTACTCCAGAGTATCAACAACCAAGCAAATCACACCAAAGCCGTGATCGACACAAGGTTAGAATTCTAGCGATTCTGGGCAATAGCGAAGGGATTAATATCCAACAAGACCGACAATTACTAGAGAATTTACCCTTTGCAGACATTACCTTCCTCGTAGAAGAACCACGACAGAAGCTCAACGAAGCCCTGTGGGAGCAACCTTGGGATATTCTGTTTTTCGCAGGTCATAGTGAAACCGAGGCAGGAAGGGGTCGGATTCATATCAATCAGACCGATAGCTTAACCATTGACGAACTCAGAGAAGCCCTCAAAAAAGCCATAGAAAGGGGATTGTCCCTAGCAATTTTTAATTCCTGTGATGGCTTAGGATTAGCCAATGAGCTAGAACAGCTGCACATTCCCCACATGATTATTATGCGGGAGCCCGTACCGGATCTCGTAGCACAGCAGTTTTTACAATATTTTCTCAAAGCCTTTGCCAGTGGTAAGTCCTTGTATCTAGCAGTGCAAGAAGCCCGGAAAAAACTGCAAGGTTTAGAAGATCAATGTCCCTGTGCCAGTTGGTTGCCAGTGATTTGTCAAAATCCCGCCGCCATACCCCCAACCTGGCAACAGTTGCGTGGCAATAACCAGCGCCACCTGCTCCAATCGGCCCTGATCGTCAGTGTAGTCGTTACCATTTTAGTCATGGTGATCCGGCAGCTGGGAATGCTGCAGCTTTGGGAACTAAAGGCATTTGACCAGCTGATGCGGCTGCGACCTAATCGAGGGGAAGACTCCCGTTTGCTGGTGGTTGAAGCCACAGATGCCGAGATCATGCGCTATGGCTATCCCCCCCCAGATCAAACCCTAGCCCAAATCCTAGACAAGCTAGAGTCTGAACAACCGCGAGTGATTGGCTTAGACATCTTTCGCGAACGTCCTAGAGAACCTGGTCACCAGGCATTGAGCCGTCAGTTACAGCAAAATCAGAAATTCATTGCCCTTTGTAGAGCTAGGGTAGCTAACAACCCCGAAAACTCAGGCATAAAACCTCCCTCTGGGGTGCCAGAATCCCGCCTTGGTTATAGCAATATCATGGCTGACCCTGATGGCATTATCCGTAGGCATCTTGTATTTATGCATCCCTACCACGATGACCCCTGTGCCACCCACCACTCCTTCAGTGCTAGGGTGGCATTGCATTACTTAGCCCAAGAGGGAATCAAGGCAAAAACCATTGCTATGAATAAAATAAGCTTGGGTAAGACTGTCTTAAGAGAGTTGTCAGCTAATTCTGGGGGTTATCACAATCGTGATCATCGCGGATTCCAGGTGTTACTCAATTACCGGGAAACTGTCGCCCGACGAGTCACTTTCACAGAGCTGCTAGAGGGTAAGGTCAAACCAGAGTGGGTCAAAGACAAAATTGTCCTGATCGGAATAACTGCAGAGATTGCCAAGGATTACCATCCTACTCCCTACAGTGCCCTTCAGTGGCCATACCAAGAAATGCCAGGGGTAATTCTTCAGGCTCAGATGGTCAGTCAGATGATCAGTGCTGCCTTCGGTGAGCGCCCATTATTATCGGTGTGGTCGGTCTGGGGAGACCTGTTCTGGATTTGGGGTTGGTCAATCATTGGTGGTACTATTGCTTGGCGCTGTGGTCGAATACTGTATTGGGGACTCGCTACCATCACAGCTACAGGGGTTTTATATCTCCTATGCTTTGGTCTATTAACTCTAGGAGTATGGGTACCTCTGGTGCCATCAGCCTTAGCATTGGTAGCCACTAGCGGAATTGTGGTGGCTCACAGGACAAGACTCGGATCAATCACTCCGTGAGTTATGGATGGTATATTTTTAGCAACTTTTCTGTGTATAAAAGTCCTATAATTATTTATAGCAGTTATAAATTGCTTGAAAAACAAATTTATGTAAAAACTGAATATTATGGCCAGAATATACCGTATTTTAAGTCAATTTTTTATTAAGTTTTTTAGTAAGTCCAGGACAATCAGCAACGAACCACTGAACAAAGTGAGTTTGATTGTGATTGTGGTGATTGATATTTTTATCTTAATCAATGTGTTTACAGGACTGAATGATATTAGCACATGGCCGATGAGTCCTGCTCAGACTTATCCATGTTATTACGAGTGGAACAATTACCGTACCCAAACTGATCAAGATAAAGACTATAACATTATTAGCCGTTCATTGAGATCAAATAGTTTTAAAAAATCCTATCAACAAGCTGAAGAAGGACATCTGGGTAAAGTTTTTACAACCTGTTTGAAGTATGCAGAATACAAAGATAAGATTAACAATCCCGAAAACCAGCAAGCTGAAAGAACTATTAACCAGAAACAATCAAAAATAAGTAGCCTTAGAAGAGCTAATAACACCATTCGTGAACAATATGATTCCACAC